>ONST01000031.1 GCA_900320575.1 uncultured Eubacteriales bacterium | reverse complement strand
CAGGCACAATCAACAAAAAACAAAAAAGTGGGGAAAATAAGCTTGAAATGCCGCCCTCCCGGTGCTATGATTTGTCTCAGATGAGGGGAAACCATTTCCCAAAATATGTAAACGGTTACAAAAGATACAAAGTTTTTTCCTATGGCTTATACAATCCGAGATGTTTCCCGGCTCGCAGGCGTCTCCACCGCAACGGTGTCGCGCACCTTTACCGCACCGGAGCGCGTTTCTCCGAAAGCGCGGCAGAGCGTAATGGAAGCGGCCAGGATCCTGAATTATCAGCCCAACGCGATCGCCCGGTCGATGGCGCGGCAGCAGACGGAGCGGGTCGCGTTCCTGATCTGCAAACAGGGCTCCGGTATCCTGGATGAATTTTATGCGGGGATCTGCGAGGGCATCATGCATGAGATCAATGCCTCAGAATACCAGCTGCTGATCTCCACCGCGGAAGAGTGGGAGATCGTCAAGCAGAAGCAGGTGGACGGAGTGATCCTGGGAGGCCAGGCGACGCCCGCTCTGGTATCGGAGTTCCAGGCGCAGAAGATCCCGATCGTGCTCGTCAACAATGAAGTCCAGGGAACGAAGCTTCCCTGCGTGCTGAACGACGAGGAAGAAGGCGTCCGCATGGCGGTCCGCCATCTGGCGGAACGGGGGCACACGAAGATCGGCATGATCGTCGGAAGACTGTCGCCCTACATATACGGAAAGCGCTACGACGCCTTCCAGAAGGTCATGAAGGAGCTGCAGCTCCCGGTCCGGAACGGCTATATCCGCTCGTCGGATCCCGCAGTCGGGACCGCGGCGGAGACGGCGATGGAGCTCCTCACCATGGAGGATCCGCCGACGGCGGTATTCGGAGCCAACGACGTGCTGGCTACCGGCGTCATCAAGGCGGCGATCCGTCTGGGACGCAGGATCCCGGAGGATGTGGCCGTGGTCGGTTTTGACGATTCCAGTGTCTGCGGGTCGCTCGAGCCGGAGATGACGTCCGTCCATATCTGCAAGCACGAGATGGGGATCCGTTCCGCCAGGCTTCTGCTGGAACTGCTGAAGGGAGCGGAGAACGGAGCGGATCTGCAGGTGGTCCCGCCGCGGATCGTTGTAAGAGATTCTACATGACACGAAAGGTCATTGAGAATAAAAACGGAGGTTGCTGAAGTTATGAAGAAAAAGGTATTTGCAGTTCTGAAGGTGGTCCTTTTGATCGTCCTGATCTTTATCGCCCTCTTCCCGATCTACTGGCTGATCGGCCTTTCGATCCGCCCGATGTCGGAGATGAAGGGACACATTTCCCTGATCCCGCACACGCTGACGGCGGAGCATTTCATCGGCCTGTTCAGGGATAAGGGCTTCGGCATCGCACTGAGGAATTCCCTGGAGACGACGCTGATCTCCACCGCTCTGGCACTGCTCATCGGACTGTGCACCGCCTATGTGCTCGCGAGACAGCGCTTCCAGTTCTGGATGAAGCGGCCGCTTTCCTTCTGGGTCTTCCTGATCCGAATCCTTCCGCCGGTCGCGTTCACGATCCCGCTTTACATCATGTTCGCGAAGACGGGCATCCTGAACACCAAGATCCCGGTCATCTTCGCCTGCATCCTGATCAACATTACCTTCATTATCTGGTACATGATCAGCTTCTTCCAGGGACTTCCGGAATCGATCGAGGAATCCGCCCGGATCGACGGCGCGACGGAGTGGCAGCTGTTCGTCAAGATCGTGCTCCCGCTGGTCGCCCCCGGCATCGCGGCCGTGGCCATGCTCTCCTTCCTGTACGCCTGGAACGAGTATACCTACAGCGTTATTTTCGTGCAGCAGGCTTCGAACTACACGATCCCGCTGGCACTGGCCACCATCAACACCGAGGATAACCTCACGAACTTCGGCATGACAGCCGCAGGCGGCGTGATCTCCATGATCCCGATCACCCTGTTCGTGCTGTTCGCCCAGAATTACCTGATCGCCGGCCTTTCCAGCGGCGCGGTCAAGGATTGATCCACAGTTCATTCTCGGCAGACGTCCTGCCGTAATGGAGAATACATTTATCTATATTTCAGAAGGAGGAAACAAGATGAAAATGAGAAAGATGCTTGCGCTTGGTCTTGCATCCGCTATGGCGGTTTCTCTGGCAGCCTGCGGCGGCTCCGCTTCTTCCAGCGAAGCTCCGGCTGCTTCCGAGGCGGCTCCTGCTGCTTCCGAGGCTGCTTCCACTGCTGAGGCTGCAACTTCCGAGGCGGCTCCGGCTGCAGACGCTTCCACCGGCGACAAGGAGAAGCTCACGATCGCACTTCGCGGCGGCACATACGCAGCTGTCGTCGAGGCATGCCTGCCGGCTTTTGAGGCAGACAACAACTGCGAGATCGAGTTCCTGGAGCTTGAAGGCGACGACCTTCACAGCAAACTGGCCCTCGATTCCGTCAATCCGGAAGGCGCTTACGACCTGGCAATGGTCGGCAGCTCCTGGGTCGCTGAATTCCTGGAGAACGACATGGTCGCGAACCTGACCGAGCTGGGCTACAGCTTCGACGACGACGTCATCGGCGCTACCACCCGTTCCCTGATGAAGGACGGCGATGCTTACTTCGCTCCGTACTTCGGTAATGTCACTGTTATGATGTACAACAAGGAGCTCGTTGAGGCTGCCGGTTACAAGCCGGAAGACATCACTTCCTGGGAAGACGTCCGCGCGATCGCCGAGAAGGTCCATGACATGGGCAAGAACGGCTTCGTTACCCGCGGCGGCGGCGCTGACCCGGTCCTTATGGACTTCGCTCCGGTCCTCCTTGCCAACGGCGGAGATCTGGTCGATGCGGATCACAACCCGACTGTCGACAACGACACCTTCAAGACCGCTCTGAAGATGTACATGGAGCTCCGTGACCTCGGCCAGACAATGGAGAAGGACGACATGGTCGCGAACCTTGAGGCTGGCGAAGGCGCTCTGGCAACCATCTGGCCGGGCTGGTATTCCCCGACAGCAGACGGCAACTGCGGCTACATCGTTTCCCCGAGCAAGCTGACCAAGGACGGCCCGGAAGTCAATACCTCCGTTCTCGGTGAGTGGGAGATCGCGATCCCGGCCAACAGCACCCACAAGGAACTGGCTGTCAAGCTTCT
>ONST01000020.1 GCA_900320575.1 uncultured Eubacteriales bacterium | reverse complement strand
TCCACCTCCGCGTCGGAAATGGTCGTCCGGCAGACCGGGCACCAGTTGATGATCTTCGCGCCCTTATAGATATAGCCCTTCTCGTAGAGCTTCAGGAACACCTCCATGACGGCGTTCGAGCAGCCCTCGTCCATCGTGAAGCGCTCCCGGTCCCAGTCCGCCGAGGAGCCCATCTTGTGAAGCTGATTGATGATGCGGCTGCCGTAGTCCTCGCGCCACTCCCAGCAGTATTTCAGGAATTCCTCGCGGCCGATCTCCTTCTTGTCGATGCCGCGCTCCCGCAGGGACTCCGTCACCTTCACCTCGGTGGCGATGGCGGCGTGGTCGGTCCCCGGCTGCCAGAGCGCCTCATAACCCTGCATCCGTCTCCAGCGGATCAGGATATCCTGCAGCGTATTGTCGAGGGCGTGGCCCATATGCAGCTGGCCGGTGATGTTTGGCGGGGGCATCACGATGGTGAAGGGCTTCTTCGCCGGATTCACCTCCGCGTGGAAGTACCCGCCCTTCGTCCATTTTTCGTAAAGGCGGTCCTCCAGTCCCCTGGGATCATAGGTCTTTGCAAGTTCTTTTTTCATAAACTCCTCCGAATCGTTCTGTATGGATTCGCATAAGAACATCTGACCCGGTACAAGAGCCGGATCAGATGTCCGCGTGTGTACATTATGAGGCTGAAAATGCCGGCAGAGCGTAACAAAAATGCTTTACCGGTCCGCGTAATTCGGCTGCATCGCCAGAAGCTTGTTCTTCAGATCGGCCTCCAGTCTCTGCAGTTCGATCTCCGCCTGCGCGCGGCGGGCGCGGCCGTCGTTCTGGATCTTCTGGACCTCGTCCAGAGTCTGGATCAGGGTCTCGTTGGTGTGCTTCAGTGTCTCCATGTCGACGATGCCCCGCTCGGAAGCCTGGGCGGTCTGAATGGTGGCCATCTTCAGCTTCTCGGCGTTCTGGGTCAGAAGCTTGTTGGTCATGTCGGTGACCTCCGCCTCCGCCTTCGCGGCCTTCGCGGAATTCTCCAGGCCGAGCGCCAGCACCATCTGGTTCTTCCACAGGGGAATGGTATTGACGATCGTGGACTGGATCTTCTCCACCATCATGGTGTCGTTGTTCTGGATCATGCGGATCTGCGGGCCGGTCTGCAGGGCGACCATGCGGGTCAGCTCCAGATCGTGGATCTTCTTCTCGAAGCGCAGGCACTGATCCTCGATGTCCTTCGCCTTCTGCGCGTCCTCGGCAAGTCCGGTGCGCTGGGCTTTCGCCTGCGCCTCGGCGAGGGTGGTCGCGCGGACCTCCTTCAGTTTCTCCTTGCCGGCCAGGATGTACATGGTCAGGTTCTTGTAGTAATCCAGGTTGGAGGAATACATCTTGTCCAGCATATCCACGTCTTTCAGGAGCTTGACCTGATGCGCCTTCAGGGCCTGGGCGACCTTGTCGACGTTGACGGATGCCCGGTCATAATTGGCCTTGAGCTCGGTCATCTTCTTCGGGGACTTCTTAAACAGTCCCAGGAAGCCCTTGCTCTCCTCCTCATTGGGGTTGAATTCCTGCAGATCCCCGATCACGCCGGAGAGCATATTTCCCACTTCCCCGAGGTCGTGGGTCTTGACGTTCTGAAGAATATCCTCGGAGAAATCCGCCATCTTCTTCTGGACGCCGCCGCCGTACTCCAGGATCGCCTTGGTATTGGTGATATCGATCTTTTTGGAGAAATCCGCCACCTGGCGCTTCTCCTCCTCCGAAAGGATGTCGGAAGTTGCCAGAGATTCCTCGGCAGTCTGGGGCTGGGCCTGCGCCTGCGCCTCTTCCGCGGGCGCCTCCTCGCCGAATACCAGGGACGGAGCCGCTCCGCTCTTCAGATCTTCCGTAAAGCTCTCCGCTGCAGCCTGCATCTCGCTCGCCATATTCTCATCCATCTTCAGAATCCCTCCAGTGTCATCGTCTGTGCCTGGGCCTGCGCGCCTTCCGCTGTCTCCGCAGCGGATACGGCCTGCGCGGCCTGTTCCTGTCTCATTGCTTCCAGATCGTCCGGAGTCAGCCCCTCCTGCTTCATCAGGGTCTTCATGACCGAGATGTCGCTGGAGACGTCCATCGCCTTCTCCTTATAAAAGCTGTCCAGCAGCTTTTCGAACGCTTCGTTGATGGTGTCGAGAGAGCCCTCGATCTCGGCCCGCGCGGCCAGCACGTTCTCTCCCTGCACAGTCTGCTCTTCCATCTCCTCGTATGCGGCCACCAGCTTTGCGGTAGTGGGAAGATAATAGTCGGTAAAGGTCATCAGATTGTCGGTGAGTCGGCCGCGCTCCCGAAGCTCCTCGTAAATGCTGGAGCTGGTGCGCTCGATCCCCGCGATCTTCTTACGGATCGCCGGATCCTCGATCTCAACGCGGGCCAGGCGGATCTGCTCGATATACTCGGAGCCCCGCTCGATGACCGCCCGCACCTCGGACGGCAGCTTTCCGTTCTCCTTCTCCGTCTCCTCCTGCTGCTTCCGCAGCTCGGTGGCCCGGATCTGGGTATCCAGATACTGCTGATAGATCTCGTCCGACGCGATGAAGGTCTTCTCGTCGAGATCGAAATGTCCCTGTTTGAACTTCCGTTCGAGGGTCAGCTGCTTCAGCTCTTTGATCACAGTCTCCACCGGCAGATCCATCTGATCCGCGATGGCCTTCGTGTCCTCGTAGAGCTTCTTCGACATGATGCCCTTATATTTCGCGTAGCGGTCGATAAGATCCGCCGCCTTCTTCTGTGCCCGGGCGAAGAGCGCGCTGGCCGCTGCCCCGAGTCCGAAGAACACCGCCATCGACAGGGCCGCTACCGAGAACCGGCCCGCAAGGGCTCCGATCACCGCGGGGACGCCGATCAGGATCCCGATGAAGCCGCAGATCACCGCCCCGGTAATGCCGAGCCCGGCCAGGAGCCGCTTGCCCGCCGAACTCTGCACCGGCGCGAAATAGGGATCCGGCTTCCTGGGCGCGGGAGCCGTATGCCGCACATCTCCGCCATTTCCCGGATTCCGGTAGGGATTCTGCTGCATATGCCCGCCCCGGTAGTAACCGGTCCCGTCATTGAGGGTCCGGTTGTCCGGACGGACGACGCGCTCAGAAGCCTGAGCGGCGCGCTGCGCCTGCTCCCTTCTCGCTGCAGCAGCCCGTTCACGGTACTGCTGCATGCGCGCCTGCTGCTGAGAGAGCGTCTCGCGCTGCGTTCCGGAAGCTGTTTTCGGATCGGAATCCCGGGAAAAGACGTCGCCGATGTCCCGGCTCATATTCGAATAATCATTTTTGCGGATCGCGTTGTCCACGACATCGAGGACGTCGCCTACCTTCCGCATGACCTGATCAAAATCCGACACGTTCTTCTTCTCCTGCTGCAATAAATCTGTCTCTTAAGGATATACCATCCCATATTCAAAGTTTATCATAGCACATTTGCTTTTCGGAGAAAAGCGTCAAAAAGGTCCGAAACCGATTTTCAGGCGTCCGCAGCGATTCTTATAAAAAATA
>ONST01000190.1 GCA_900320575.1 uncultured Eubacteriales bacterium | reverse complement strand
GAGAAGTCCGACTGGTATTTCCAGCTGCAGAACTTCCGCATCCACGCGTCAAAGTCCCGGCTCTTATAGGCAAACATTTCCCGCGGATCCTGCTTCCGGTATCCGTTTTCGTGAACGAGATATTTCAGATCCGTCCGCTCCGGCTTTTTCCGGTCTTTCTGCTGCTGCGTCGGATAGCCGAAGACGAGCATGGCCGCCGGGAAGACGTATTCCGGGAGAGAAAGGAGGTCGGCGTGTTCTTCGTACCGCTCCAGGACGTCCCCGATGTAGCAGGAGCCGATCCCGAGGCTGTGAGCGGCCACGACGGCGTTCTGCGCGGCAATATTTGCGTCGGAAAATGCGATCAGGAAATCGCCGGCGTCCGGTTTCCTCGGATCGCAGCCCGCCTCCCGGAACGCTTCGTACCATTTCCTGCAGTCGGCGCAGAAGATCAGCACCATCTTTGCTTCCGCGATGAACGGCTGGCTGTCGCAGGTGACGGCCAGTCTGTCTTTGATCTTCTGATCCGTGATATCGAGGATGGTGTAGAACAGCTGGTTTCCCGCTGTCGGGGCCTGAGCGGCCGCGGTCAGGATGAGTTCCTTTTCTTCTTTGGATATTTCCTGCCCGGTATAGACCCTGACAGATTTCCTCTCAAACAGCTGACGGATCACTTCATTCATAAAAATCGTCCTCCCATAAACCGTTCCATGTCCTGCAGGGCGGGATGCCGGGCGTCTCCTATACCAGATGCCACAGATCCCCGTCCGGCATCCTCCGGATATCTCCCGGAAGGACCTCTGTCAGATTCCCGTTCAGGTCCCGGACCACCGTTTCTTCCCAGTAACGGTAATCCCGGCCTTCTCCTTCCTCGTGCCACCGGCTGAAGAAGAGCTTCTCCCCGTCGCGCAGGAAAAAACTCTCATGAAGTCCCAGCGGAAAGCGGGCCTTTTCCGGCCAGACGATCTCAAAGACGTCGTCGTCACCCTGCCGGGTGAGACACAGCGGAGAGGTGTGGAGCTTCAGATTATAACAGTTCTTCACGGCGCCGAGCGGAAGCTCCGCTTCTGTGCGGACTTCGCCGCTTTTGCAGTCGAACCGCACGATCCGGATCAGCTGCCGGAGAAAATCGACATTCAGGCAGAAAATGCTCCCGTCCAGAAAGACCGGCGTGTCCGAGTAGGTCCCGGCCTGTTTTGGGAGCGGCCGGAAGACCGCGCCGTCCGGATAACGGATCAGGACGAGCGAATTTCCCTCCACCGGAAAGCCGTCGCTGCAGATCTCCTCCGCTTCATACAGATCGCCGTGCTCCAGGCTTACGCCGAAATACCACCCGGAGGTGCCTCCCGGGACCGGTTCTATATAGGAAATGCCGTCAGTATGGATCGTTTTCATGTGTGTTCGGTCCGCTCCTTTTTTCTCGTGCGGTCAGGAGCGCAGGCTTCTGACCTTCTGCTATCATAGCACAGGATGCCTGCAAGAGGAGATCCTTTTTCGCAAAAAAGGAAGACGCAGATCTTGGCATGGACAAAAAAAGATCCCGGCCTCTTTGAAGAGGACCGGGATCCGTCGGGTTCATGCGCATTCCGCTGCGGTTTATTCTGTAAATAATGCTGTGGAGTAATATCTGTCTCCGCTGTCCGGAAGCAGCGCCACGATCACTTTGCCCTTGTTCTCCGGGCGTTTCGCCAGCTGGATCGCGCCGAAGAGCGCCGCGCCCGAGGAAATGCCGACAGAGATGCCCTCCTTTTTCGCGAGCAGCTTTGCGGTCTCAAAGGCGTCCGCGTTCGAAGTCTTGAAGACCTCGTCGTAGACCGCTGTGTTCAGCACATCCGGCACGAAGCCGGCGCCGATGCCCTGGATCTTATGAGCTCCGGCATGGCCTTCGGAGAGGACCGGCGAGTCTTCCGGCTCGAGAGCGACGATCTTTACGTCGGGATTCTGCTCCTTCAGATATTCGCCGGTGCCGGTCACGGTCCCGCCGGTCCCAACGCCCGCGATAAAGACGTCGACTCTGCCGTCCGTATCCTTCCAGATCTCCGGGCCGGTCGTGGCCTTATGGATGGCCGGATTCGCCGGATTCACGAACTGGCCGGGGATGAAGCTGTCCGGGATCTCCTGCGCCAGCTCTTCGGCCTTCGCGATCGCCCCCTTCATGCCTTTGGAGCCCTCGGTCAGGACCAGTTCCGCGCCATAGGCCTTCAGGATGTTCCTTCTCTCGACGCTCATGGTCTCCGGCATGGTCAGGATGATGCGGTATCCTTTGGCTGCCGCGATCGACGCCAGGCCGATACCGGTATTGCCCGAGGTCGGCTCGATAATGACGGAGCCCTCCTTCAGCAGTCCCTTTTCTTCCGCGTCTTCGATCATCGCCTTCGCGATCCGGTCCTTGACGCTGCCGGCCGGGTTAAAATATTCCAGCTTTACCAGGACCGTGGCTTCCAGTCCCAGCTCCTTTTCGATATTTGCGACTTCCACCAGCGGCGTGTTTCCGATCAGTCCCAGTGTTCCCTTATAAATGTTTGCCATGACAGCGTCTCCTTTTCTCTTTCCATAAACTGCATTGTCCCGGGCCGCGTCTGTCCTGACGGCGGCCCGCTGTGTTTTGCGTTACCGGATCGCCGCGAATCCTTTTTCCAGATCCGCGAGGATATCGTCGATATGCTCTGTCCCGATGGAGAGCCGGATCGTATTCGGGCGGATGCCCTGGTCCTCCAGTTCCTCCGCGGAGAGCTGGGAATGCGTCGTGGACGCCGGGTGGATCACCAGGCTCTTGACGTCCGCCACATTGGCAAGCAGCGAGAAGATCTCCAGATGATCGATGAACTTCCAGGCCTCTTCCTGTCCGCCTTTGATATCAAAGGTAAATATAGAACCGCCTCCGTTCGGGAAATATCTCTCATAGAGCGCGTGATCCGGGTGATCCGGAAGAGAAGGATGATTCACCCGTTCGACCTGCGGATGGTCTTTCAGGAACGCGACGACCTTCTTTGTATTTTCCGCGTGCCGCTCGAGCCGGAGCGAAAGCGTCTCCACGCCCTGCAGAAGCAGGAAGGCGTTAAACGGGGAAATGGCTGCGCCGGTATCCCGGAGAAGGATCGCGCGGATGTAGGTCACAAAGGCAGCGGGGCCGACCGCGTCGTAGAAGGATACCCCGTGGTAGCTCGGGTTCGGAGCGGCGATGTTCGGATATTTTCCGGACGCCTTCCAGTCGAACTTCCCGGACTCGACGATTATGCCCCCGAGAGTCGTGCCGTGGCCTCCGATGAACTTGGTCGCGGAGTGGACGACGATGTCCGCGCCGTGCTCGATCGGGCGGATCAGATACGGGGTGCCGAACGTGTTGTCAATGACGACCGGAAGACCGTGCCTGTGGGCGATCTCCGCGATGGCGTCGATGTCCGGGATGTCGCTGTTCGGGTTGCCGAGCGTCTCCAGGAAGACCGCTCTGGTATTTTCCCGGATCGCTGCTTCTACTTCAGACAGATCGTGCGCGTCTACGAAGGTCGTTTCAATACCGTATTGAGGGAGGGTATGTTCGAGGAGGTTGAAGGTTCCGCCGTAAATGGTCTTCTGGGCGACGATATGTCCTCCGTTTGCGGCCAGGGCCTCGATCGTGTAGGTGATGGCCGCCGCGCCGGAGGCGAGGGCAAGCGCGGCGCTGCCGCCTTCCAGGGCCGCCAGCCGTTTCTCCAGGACTTCCTGGGTGGAATTGGTCAGTCTTCCGTAGATATTTCCCGGATCCGCGAGACCGAAGCGGTCCGCCGCGTGTTTGCTGTTATGGAAGACATAGGACGTGGTCTGGTAGATCGGAACGGCTCTGGAGTCCGTCGCCGGATCCGCCTGTTCCTGTCCAACGTGCAGCTGCAGGGTCTCAAATCTGTATTCGCTCATGATCGTGGTTCCTTTCTATATTGCTGATCCGCTTTTTACATACAAAATGCCCGGGAGGGCTTCCACGAAACTCCCGGGCAAATGGCATGTGCACAATGCGTCGCAGCATCAACAGCGTGTCGGATCGGGGCGCAGATTCTGGCAGGCTGACGCCCCGGTCATACAATATGCCCGGGAGCAGAGCATTCGACAGGTTCCGGCGATAGAACGTCTGTTATCTGCAGCTTTGAACATCTCCTGCGCCTCCTTTCCTTTCAGCGTGAGTTCAATATACCACTATTAGCCTACTATGTCAATAGGTTTATAGAAAGTTTTTCACCCTGCATGGATCCTGCCGGCGGCGCAGGCCTTCCACTGTATTTCCGAGATCACGTTTTCTTTCAGAAATCTGCCGCCTGACAGCTCATATGTCCGCTTTCCTTATTGTCTTTCACAGATTTCTGCGTTTCCGTGCGCGGTTCTTCGCATTGGGAAAGCGTGCTCTGCCGATCGTCATAAGCCTGCAGAGCATTGTAGATGCCGTCTTCGGACAGCACGCCGCGGGGCAGGTCCGCCGGAAGCTTCCCGGCTTCGTCCGCTTCAAAATCCGACCGCCACAGCGGAGAGCGGTAATACGCATCCAGGATCCGGATATCTTCCGTGACGTCGCCGGACGGATCATCCAGCCACGCGATTATACGGTTCAGCCGGGCTTCCATGTCCCGGATCCTTCCTGTCCTTTCCGGTTTCATACGTGTTCCTTTCGTGTATTTCCCGGAAGATCCGGCCGGATGATCTGCTCACGTGCCGTTTTCCGGGCAATGCGTCTCAGACGGCCGGTCCGATCAGTCGTCTTCATCGGCCCCGAGCCCGCAGTTGAGGATCTCATTATAACGGGCATTCGCTTCTTCACTGGCCTTCTTTTCCCGCCAGGCGTCGATCTCGCTGCGGATGGCCAGCATTTCATCGACGATCAGTTCCTCCTTCTGCGGCTGTACCTGCCGCAGATAGGAGATCATCCGCTCCATCGCTTTGGGACTTCCGAGAAGCCGGGCGGCTGCCTCGCCGAGCTCTGCCGGAAAGCCCAGGCTTTCTATGACTCTGACGAGATCATCCCTCGTCCTTGCCCATAATCTCTGATCTGGTGTCATATCTCTGGTGATCCTTTATAAACTGTGTATTTCCCGGTCATTATAAATGATGAAAAAGGAATGCACAAGCATTCTCCGAACCGTTCTCCTCCTTCTTCTGCGTAAGCGGGCGGCAAATGCGAATATGCCTGACAGCCATGTTGTGCCGCCAGATATTCCATGTTAGAATGATGAAATATGCGGAGGATCTGCCATGGAAATAAGGGTTCTGAGATATTTTCTCGAAACAGCAAGAGAAGGGAATATGACAAGGGCGGCACAGCGCCTTCACATTTCACAGCCTACGATGTCCAAACAGCTGAAGGAGCTGGAAGAAGAACTGGGCGTGAAGCTGTTCACAAGATCCAATTACAGCATTCGCCTGACGGAAGCGGGCATGCTGCTCAGAGAACGGGCAGAGGACATTGTCTCCCTGGCGGACAAGACCTTTGAGGAGTTCCGGGCTCTGGACGAGATCGGGAAAGGAGATTTTTATGTCGGCGCCGCCGAATCCGACGCGGTCCGTTATTTTACGGAAACGGTGCATAAGCTCCAGCAGAAACATCCCGGAATCCGCTGCAATATATACAGCGGGAATATGGAAGACGTCTGTGAGAAACTTGATAAGGGCGTTCTGGATTTCGCGATTATCATGAGCTATGTCGATCTTGCAAAATATAATTACTTACCGCTTCCGGCAAGCGATACCTGGGGCGTGATCATGCGCAGGGAT
Source organism: uncultured Eubacteriales bacterium (assembly GCA_900320575.1). GTDB lineage: Bacteria > Bacillota > Clostridia > Lachnospirales > Lachnospiraceae > Chordicoccus. The sequence continues at coordinate 1,681 of ONST01000190.1, read as the reverse complement.
GATCCGCTTTCGGACAGAAGCAGCCTGTCTGTCAGAGATCTGATCGGCCTTCCGCTTTTGTGCTCCAGGCAGTGGCTCGATCAGGATTTCCCTCAGTGGTTCGGACTGGAAACAGAAGATGCCAATATTGTGGCGACCTGGAACCTGACCTACAATGCTTCCGTCATGGTGAAGACCGGTATGGGGTACGCCATAACCTACGATAAGCTGGCGGATACCAGCGAAAACAGTGAACTTGCTTTTGTTCCTCTGCGCGGGGTGCCCCAATCGGATATATTCATTATCTGGCGAAAAAATCAGGCCTTTTCCCCTGCGGCAAGACTCCTGCTCGATACCCTCAGGCAGACCTTTCGGCCGGACCCGGATGAAATATAATACGTTTCACTTCGCGAAGGAACGGGCGGGTGTTTACACATGCTCCGGGAACCATCCCAGATCGATGCTCTTGGCAAGATCCCAAATGTCCCATCCGCGCCAGGCCGGATCATTTACCGGGTCGAGGAGCATTTTATAGGTCCAGTAAAAATACCCGCTCCCCTTTGACCACGCGTCCAGATGCGCCTTTGCGAGAGCAAGGTAGATTTCTTTTTTCTCCTCATCGCTGACAAACCGGCTGTCACTATAATCGATTCCGGAAAGTCCGGTCTGGCCGCCCCTGGTATCTTTTCCTACGGCCAGTGAATTAAAGATGCACCACTCGCCCGCGATGACCGGAACGTATTCCTGCACTTCTGCGATGTTTTTCGCAAATGTATTTTGAATATGATCCAGGTACGCTTCAAGCGACTGTTCACAGCCCATCGCTTCCGCCATCATCAGGTACTGATGGGTGTCAAGGATGACATTCCCTTTGAATCTGTCCTGCGTCAGAAATTCTTTCCAGTCCTTTAAGCGGAACGCATCGTGAAATACCACACAGGCGCCCTCCTTAAGATGCGGCTTGATCCGGTCAAAAGCATCCGTATAGAACTTCTGAAGGAAGGACATTGTATTTGGCGCGCTGCCGGAGGCGAGATCCGGATCTGCCGCCGGATAGCGGTGCGGAACATCCATCACCGTCCACATCGGTTCGGTAATGGGTTCGTTTACGGGTTCGATCCCCAAAAGCGCGTCCCGCTTTCCATACCGCTTTGCCAGCTTTTCCAGAACATTGAGGACAAAGTCCACTTCTTCCGGCATCTGGCTCCATTTACAGACACCGCAGATGCCTCCGTTGTCAAAACCGTTCTGGCTATACGGTACTGTGTGCAGGTCGATCAGGATCCGGATGCCGTATTTCTCTGCCCAGTTGAACGCTTTATCCAGTTCTTCCACACACCCGATGAAAGGGTCCCGGTCTCCGAAAATAAAATAGGGTACCGGAATCCGGACGGCATTGAGTCCAATCCGCCTGATTGCCGCAAAATCGCGCTCGGAAATATACTCACTGCGGTGCTGCCGGATCCTCGACTCATAGCTTTCCCGGGAAAGCCGGCGTGGCAGATAGTACTCATCTTCGGCTGTTGTACCCTCGAATAAAGCGGGGCTCATCCATTTTTCCAGTACCAGCCAGTTTCCCAGGTTTACGCCCTTTATGAACATACCGTTTATCCCCTCACTTTTTCCCTGCTGTAGATCAGGTTGCCGCTCCTGCCGTCCGTTCTTTTGAATGTGGGACTGCAGTCTTTTGCAATATAGGCTT
>ONST01000007.1 GCA_900320575.1 uncultured Eubacteriales bacterium | reverse complement strand
CCGGAGAAGTCCTTGCGGCCATCGACGCCATCGGAGAGCGGCGCGGCGGCCTGCCCTACGACATCGACGGGGCGGTGGTCAAGCTCGACCAGAGACGCTACCGGGACGATTTTCCGGCGGGGACCAAGTACAGCGCCGGCCATATCGCCTACAAATATCCCCCCGAGGAGCGCCCTGTGGTCCTCGATTCGGTGGAGGCGACCATCGGAAGGACCGGAAAGATGGGCTTTATCGGCCATGTCCATGACCGTGAGACCGGTCTGCCGGCACGCCTGTGCGGGACGAACGTGTCCCGGGTGACACTGCACAACCAGGATTATATCCGGGAGATGCGCATCGGCGTCGGCGGGGTCTATTATCTGAAAAAGGCCGGGGACATCATTCCCCGGATCACGGGCGTGGCCGAAGAACCGGCCGCGGTCTACGAAGCGCCCGTCTTCTGCCCGGTCTGCGGGGAAAAGGTGGTGCGGGAAGACAATACCACTGATATCCGCTGCGTGAACGCAGCCTGTCCGGCGCAGCTTTCGAGGACCATTTCCTATTTCTGCTCGATCGGCTGCATGAATATCATGGGCCTGGGCGAGACGATCGTTGCAGCGCTGATCCGCGAGGGATATCTCAAAAGCTACGCGGACATCTACTCGCTGAAGGATTTCCGGGAGGAACTGATCGAAAAGGGCCTGATCGGCAGGGAGAAAAACACCGACAAGCTCCTTTCCGCCATTGAGACATCCAAGACAAATGAGCCCTGGCGCCTGCTGGCGGCCCTCGGCATCCGAAACGTGGGCCGCGCCACAGCCAGGGAGATCATGAACCATTTCGACTCGCTCGACGCGCTCGCGAAGGCGGATAAAGAGGCGCTTCTGGCCGTTCCGGATATCGGGGAGACCACTGCGGAATGCCTGACGGACTTTTTCCGGAACGAGAGGAATGCCTCCGTTCTCCGGGAACTGAAAGCGGCGGGGCTGAATTTTGCGAACGCGAAAGCGGGGCCGGCCTCCGGTCCGCTTGAAGGCCTCACCGTGGTGGTCACGGGGACGCTGCCCACGCTGGGACGCAGGGAGGCCGAGGAGCTGATCGTCCGCAGCGGGGGACGCTGCACCGGCAGTGTCAGCAAAAAGACCTCGCTTCTCCTGGCCGGAGAGAACGCCGGATCCAAGCTGGACAAGGCGCGGACGCTCGGGATCCGTGTGATCACGGAAGCAGAGCTTTACGATATGCTGAAATAAGGGAGGAAGTGCTTTATGCCCATCAAGCTTCCCAACGATCTCCCGGTGCGGGAGATCCTGGAAGAGGAAAATATCTTCGTAATGGACGAGGACCGGGCGCTCCACCAGGACATCCGTCCGATCCAGATCTGCATTTTGAATCTGATGCCGATCAAGGAGGACACGGAGCTGCAGATCCTGCGGATGCTCTCGAATACGCCGCTTCAGATCGACGTCACCTTCATGAAGATGACCAGCCATATTTCCAAAAATACGGCGAAGAGCCATCTGGACACCTTCTATTACAGTTTTGAGGAACTCAAAAAGAGGCACTTCGACGGTCTGATCGTCACCGGCGCCCCGGTGGAACTGTACGAGTTCGAGGAGGTAGACTACTGGGAGGAGATCACCCGGGTCTTCTCCTGGTGCAACACCCATGTGACCTCCACGCTGTTCCTGTGCTGGGGAGCGCAGGCTGCCCTGTATTATTACTACGGCCTGCCCAAGCGGAAGCTGGACGCGAAGCTCTTCGGTCTGTTCCGGCACCGGATCTACAACCGCAAGACGCCGCTGCTCCGCGGCTTCGACGACGAGTTCTGGATCCCGCATTCCCGCTACACGGAGGTGCCGGTGGAAGAGATCGTCCGCTGCGAGGCGCTGACCATCCTCGCGCAGTCGGAGGAAGCCGGCGTCGCGCTGTGTATGGCGGACAAGGGACGGAAGATCTTCATGATGGGCCATCCGGAGTACGACCGCATGGTCCTTCGGAACGAATACGTCCGGGATCAGCGGAAGGGCCTCGATACCGCGCTTCCGAAAAACTATTTTCCGGGAGACGACGTCGGAAAACGGCCGGTCCTGGTCTGGAGGGCCATTGCCAACAACCTGTATACCAACTGGCTGAATTATTATGTATACCAGAGCACGCCTTACAATCTGGACGGGACGCCCTGGGGAGACCTGATTCCGGACAATTACCGGTAAAGGGACGAGGTTTCAAAGCGGAACATGGCGATCAGACGCGTTGTCATAACTGCATACAGCGCCTGCCAGGCGGAAAATGTGGCTGCCGCGCTGGCTTATGAGCCGGAGATCCTGGCCTTCGTGGGCTATGGAAATTTCCTTTCCGAGAATCTCCGGGTGCGCATGAACCGCTTTTTCCACATCCGCGGGATCGAGACGCTGGTAACGGAACCGGTGATGCTGGACCGCGGGGATCTTAAAGGGGCGAAGGAAAAGCTGCGGAAGCTCTTTGAGCGCCACGCGGAGCACCAGACGGTCGTGGACCTTTCCGGCGCGGATCCCTTCCTGTCCATGCTTCTGGGCTGTGCGATGGGGAACCGGCCGGACCGGATGCTGGAGACGGTCTTTTACGATATCCGGGAAGGCGGGTTTTATCCGAAAGTCCGGCGCAGGCGCTGGATCCGGAACGAGATGCCGCAGCTGTCCCTGGAGGAGCTCCGCTACCTGCAGTACGGGCAGGCGGAGCGCGTAAGCGAAGCGGATCTTGTGTACGGGCGGAACGACCTGACCCCGGAGCTGGTTCGGGAAGCGCCGGCCCTTACGGAAATGGTGGCAAAGGACCGCGCCTTCTGGCTGGAGACGGCGGAGCGGATCCGCGCCGATATCCCGGCTGTCCGGGACGGCAGATGCGAGTTCTTTCTGGATCCGTCTTCAGCAAGACTGCGCGAGCCGGATCTGGCCGAGCTGGAAGAGCAGGGGATTCTCTCGGAGAACGGTCTCATGAACGGCATCCGGAGAATCGTCTTCCGGGAAGCCTGTCTGCCGGAGCTGCTTCGGAACGCGGAGCTTCTGCCGGCACTCGGGATCCTGATCGAACTGGCGAAGGTCCGGCGGAAGAACGGCAAAGAAGCGGCCTTCGGGAACCTGGCGCTTCTTCGGGACGGTCAGATCCGCGCCATGTACGGGTGCCAGGAGATCTTCTTCCTCTGCCCGGACGAGCTGAGCCTCGCGGCGGTCTGCCGCTTTTACGCGTCTTCCCGGGAGAGGGAAGAGCTTCCCGTGCGGCGGATCCTGGTGAATGCCCTCGGGCGCGCGCCCGCGCCGGATGTGGTGAAATTCGCCTCGAAACTGGGGATCGAGATCGTGGCCCGCGAGCGGCTGATCTCCTACGCGGCTCCTTAAGGACCGGATATCCGAAACAAACAGCGATTTATCAGGAGTAATCAATGAGAACAGCGATCGTAACTGACAGCAACAGCGGCATTCTTCCGGAAGAAGCGGAGGCGAGGGGCATTTATCTGCTGAATATGCCGATCATCGCCGGAGAACGGGAATATCTGGAAAATGAAAGTCTCTCCAAAGACGCCTTCTACGAGCTGCTGGCGTCCGATACAGACGTCAAGACCTCGCAGCCGTCCGCCGGCTCGGTCCTCGATCTGTGGGACCGGGTGCTCCGGACCAGTGACGAACTGGTCTATATCCCGATGTCGAGCGGTCTGTCCGGCGCCTTCGAGAGCGCCGTGACCTATGCCTTCGACTACGACGGGAGGGTCGAGGTGGTCAATAACCAGCGGATCTCCGTGACCCAGCGGCAGTCGGTCCTCGAAGCCCTTGCGATGGCGGAGAAGGGCTTTTCCGCCGCGCAGATCAGGGAGACCCTTGAGCGGACGCGCTTCGATTCCCGCATTTATATCATGGTGGATACCCTGACTTATCTCAAAAAGGGCGGCCGGGTCACGGCGGCCGGGGCTGCCATTGCCGGGATCCTGAATCTGAAGCCGATCCTCCAGATCAACGGGGAAAAGCTGGACGCCTTTCAGAAATGCCGCGGGACCAGGCAGGCGAAGAAGATCATGCTGCGCACGCTGCGGGAGGATATCGAGCGGGAGATCGGACCGGTCGATCCGGAGCATCCGAATGCCTGGATCGGCATGGCCTATACCCATAACAGGGCGGAAGCGGAAGAGTTCCGCGAGGAGGTCCGCGCGGCGTTTCCGGGATATCCGGTCTGGATGTCCGAACTGCCGCTCTCGATCGCGGTACATATCGGTCCCGGATCCCTGGCAGTGACCTGGACGAAGGTCCTGCCGGAGGGCATGAAGATCGGGGAAGAACAGAAATAAAGGGAGAATTGACAGACGATGAAGAGCATCATGGAACAGATCAGCGGGCGCATGAAAGAGGCGTTTTCCGCAGCCGGATACGACCCGAAATACGGAGAGGTGAAGGTCTCTGACCGCCCGGATCTCTGCGAATATCAGTGCAACGGAGCCATGGCGGCCGCAAAGGCCTATCATAAGGCCCCGTTCCAGATCGCGGACGACGTGGTCGCACAGTTAAACGGGGAGACGGATGGCTTTACGGCGGAGGCAGTCCGCCCGGGATTCATCAATATCCGCACCGGCGGGGCGTTCCTGGCCGCGTATCTTGAAGAAATGGCAGCGGATCCGCATTTTTCCGTTCCTCAGGAGACGGAGCCGAAGAAGATCGTGATCGACTACGGCGGCCCGAACGTGGCAAAGCCTCTGCATGTGGGACATCTTCGCGCGGCGGTCATCGGAGAATCCGTAAAGCGCATCACCCGGGCCGTGGGAAATGACGTGCTCGGCGACGTCCATCTCGGCGATTGGGGCCTGCAGATGGGGCTGATCATCACCGAACTGAAGCACCGCCGCGGCGATCTTGCGTATTTCCGGGAGGGAGCATCGGAATTCCCGGAGGAGGCGCCGTTTACGATCAGCGAGCTGGAAGAGATCTATCCGGCCGCTTCCGCGAGATCGAAGGAGGACGAGGCCTACAAGGCGGAAGCCATGGAAGCCACGCACCTGCTTCAGATGGGACATCCCGGCTATACCGCCCTCTGGAACCAGATCCTTGCGGTCTCTGTCGCGGATCTGAAGCGCAATTACGAGAGACTGAACGTGACCTTCGATCTCTGGAAGTCCGAATCCGACGCCCAGCCCTATATCCCGGCCCTGGTCGAGGATCTGAAGGCCCGCGGGATCGCGCGCTACGACGACGGCGCGCTCGTTGTGGATGTATCGGAAGAGACGGATAAGAAGGAGATCCCTCCCTGCATCGTCCTGAAGTCGGACGGGGCCTCTCTTTACAGTACCACCGATATCGCGACCATCGTGGAGCGCATGAAGCTCTTCGCGCCGGACGAGATCATCTACGTCGTGGACAAGCGCCAGGCCATGCATTTCGTGCAGGTATTCCGCACCGTGCGGAAAGCCGGTATCGTAAAGCCGGAGACGGAGCTGGTCCACGTGGGCTTCGGCACCATGAACGGGCGCGACGGCAAGCCCTTCAAGACCCGCGACGGCGGTGTCATGCGCCTGGAGATCCTCCTCGACGAGATCGTGGAGGAAATGACGAAGAAGATCCGGGACAACAAGAATGTCCGGGCGGAGGACGCCCGGCGGACCGCCGAGCTGGTCTCGGTGGCGGCCGTCAAATACGGCGATCTTTCCAACCAGGCGGCCAAGGACTACGTCTTCGATACTGATAAATTTACCTCTTTTGAGGGCAATACCGGTCCCTATATCCTGTACACCATCGTCCGTGTGAAGTCGATCCTCGGCAAGGCGGAAGCGGCGGATGCCGCGGCGGCGGAAGAGAAGGGCACGCTTCTTGCCCCCGCTTCCGATGCGGAAAAGGCGCTGATGCTCGACATCGCAGGCCTGGGACAGGCGGTATACGGTGCTTATGAAGAACTGGCCCCGCACCGGATCTGCGCCTATGTCTATCAGCTGGCGAACGATCTGAACCGCTTCTACCACGAGACGAAGATCCTCAGCGAGGAGGACGCTGTGCGCCGCATTTCCTATCTGCGCCTTCTGTCCCTGGCGAGGCGGGCGATGGAGCTGTGCATCGATCTTCTGGGCTTCGAAGCTCCGGAACATATGTAATAGGGAGTCCTGATCTATGTGGAATACGATCCTGTTTGACCTCGACGGAACCCTGACGGATTCCGGCGAGGGAATCATGAAGAGCGTCCGCTACGCGCTTCAGAAAGAATTTCAGATCGAGGTGGAGGATTACCGGCAGCTCCGTGAGTTCGTCGGACCGCCGCTGAAGGATCAGTTCATGGCTTACGCCAGTCTTTCAGAGGAAGACGGCGACCGCGCGGTCCGTGCCTACCGGGAGCGCTATACTGCCAAAGGCATCTATGAGAACCGGCTGTACGGCGGGATCAGGGAGCTTCTTGCGGCCCTGTCCCAGGCAGGCTTCCGCATGGCGCTTTCCTCATCGAAGCCGACGCAGTTCTGCGTGCAGATCCTGCGGCATTTCGGCATTGACTCGTACTTTACCTGCGTGGTCGGAAGCGAGATGAACGGGCGCCGCGTCGAGAAAGCGGAAGTCCTTGAGGAGACGCTCCGGGTACTGGGTCTTTCTGACCGGAAGAACGAGGCTGTGCTCATCGGAGACCGGAAGTTCGATGTGGAGGGCGCGAAGGCAGTCGGCATCGACTGCATCGGTGTCACCTACGGCTACGGCACCCGTGAGGAACTGGAACGCGCATGGCCGGTCTGCATCTGCGACACCGTAGAAGAGGTCCGGAACGTGCTCCTCGGGCAGCTGCGGGCTGCGGGCGTATCGCAGATCCGCTCTCAGGCGCCGGATGTTTCAGCGCCGTACGCGGGGGCGATTCCTTCCGGGGCTGTGCCCGGGCAGGCTGCACCTGCCTCCCCGTATGCGTCCGGCGTTCCCGGTCAGGGCGCTCCGTCTTATCCGGCTCCTCCGGCAGGCTTCGTCTACATTCCGCCCGCGGGCGTGCAGGGTGCATATCCGCAGGGCGCGCCGTACGTACAGCCGGT
>ONST01000054.1 GCA_900320575.1 uncultured Eubacteriales bacterium | reverse complement strand
GGCGTTCATCGAGATCATGATCGAGGGCGACGCCAACGGCCGCGGCTTCCAGTACCCGATCCCGACCTATTCCATTACCCGGGACTTCGACTGGGGCGAGTCCGAGAACAACAAGCTGCTCTTTGAGATGACCGCGAAGTACGGCACCCCGTATTTCTCGAACTACATCAACTCCGACATGGAGCCGAGCGACGTCCGCTCCATGTGCTGCCGCCTGCGCCTTGACCTGCGCGAGCTGCGCAAGAAATCCGGCGGATTCTTCGGTTCCGGCGAGTCCACGGGCTCCATCGGCGTCGTGACCATCAACATGCCGCGGATCGCCTATCTCGCGGAAAATGAAAAAGACTTCTACGAGCGCCTCGACAAGCTGATGGACATCGCGGCCCGGTCCCTGAAGACCAAGCGCACGGTCATCACCAAGCTGCTCGAGCAGGGGCTCTATCCCTACACGAAGCGGTATCTGGGCACCTTCAACAACCATTTCTCGACGATCGGCCTGATCGGCATGAACGAGGTGGGCCTCAACGCCCACTGGCTGCGGGCGGACCTGACGAACGAGAAGACCCAGCGCTTCACCCGGGACGTGCTCAACCACATGCGCGAGAGACTGTCCGACTATCAGGAGCTCTACGGAGACCTCTACAACCTCGAGGCGACGCCGGCGGAGTCCACGACCTACCGCTTCGCGAAGCACGACAAGGAGCTCTATCCGGACATCATCACCGCCAATATGAACGGCACGCCGTACTACACGAACTCCTCTCACCTGCCGGTGGGCTTCACCGAGGACGTGTTCACGGCGCTGGATATCCAGGACGATCTGCAGACCCTCTACACCTCCGGAACCGTCTTCCACGCCTTCCTGGGCGAGAAGCTTCCGGACTGGAAGGCCGCCGCGAACCTGGTGCGCAAGATCGCGGAGAACTACAAGCTCCCGTACTACACGGTGTCTCCGACCTACTCGGTCTGCCGCGACCACGGATATCTGACCGGCGAGCAGTATACCTGCCCGATCTGCGGCAAGAAGACCGAGGTGTACAGCCGCATCACCGGCTATTACCGTCCGGTCCAGAACTGGAACGACGGCAAGGCGCAGGAATTCAAGGACAGAAAGGTCTACGACCTCGGACATTCCTTCCTGACCCATACCGGCCCGAATCCGGCTCCGGCGGACCGCCCCGACATCTTCGCGGCGCCCGCGAAGGAGCATCCGTTCGAGCAGGCGGAAGCCGCGGCCGCGATCAAAGAACCGGCCGCAGAGAGCGCCAAAGCCCCGGCAGAGCCGGAACTTCCGGTCATGAACGAACAGCCGGCCGCTCCCGCAGCCGATGAAAATGTGCTCCTGTTCACCACGCCTACCTGCCCGAACTGCCGGGCGGCCGGCGCGATCCTCACGAAGGCGGGCGTCGCGTTCACGAAGCTCAACGCCAACGAGGAGAAGGAGCTGGTGGAGGCCTTCGGCGTAAAGCAGGCGCCGACCCTCGTGCTGAAGCACGGCGACACCTTCGAGAAGTACCGCGGCGTCTCTGATATTAAGGGATGGCTGATGCACAGATAAGGCAGGACACACATATGTATGATATCGTTGTAGTCGGAGGCGGCCCGGCCGGCATGACGGCCGCGCTCTACGCCCTCCGGAACGGCAAAAGCGCGCTGGTGATCGAGCGGAACGGCTTCGGCGGACAGATCACGAGCTCTCCGAAGGTGGAAAATTACCCCGGAAGCCTCTCCGTCAGCGGAAATGAGATCGGGGAGAAGATGCTGGACCAGATCCTGGCCCAGGGGGCGGACATCGAGTTCGAGTCCGTCACGGAGGTCCGGAACGAAGGAGACACGAAGCTCGTGCTGACTGCGGAGGGCGACGTCTTCGAGGCGAAGGCCGTGATCCTGGCTACCGGCGTCCAGCACAGGCGCCTGGGGCTGCCCGGCGAGCTGGATCTGATCGGCGAGGGCATCTCCTTCTGCGCGGTCTGCGACGGCGACTTCTACGAGGGAAAGAACGTCTGCGTGATCGGCGGCGGCAATTCCGCGCTGCAGGAGGCGATCCTGCTCACGGAAGGGTGCCGGGACGTCACGGTCCTGCAGGATCTGCCCTATTTCACGGGCGAGCCCAGGCTGCAGGAGGTGCTGTTCGCAAAGCCCAACGTACAGGCCCTGACCGGCGTGAAGCTGGAGCGGCTCCTCGTTCACGACGGGGCGCTCTCCGGGATCGAGATCACCCGGAACGGCGAGAAGGAGAAGGTCTACTGCGACGGCATTTTCGTGGCGATCGGCCTGATCCCGGAAAATGAACCCTTTCAGGGTCTCGCGGATCTCACGGAATACGGCTACTTCGATTCCGATGAGAACTGCCTGACGAAGACCCCCGGCATCTTTGTGGCAGGGGACTGCAGGAGCAAGAACGTGCGCCAGCTGACGACAGCCGTTGCGGACGGTTCGGCGGCGGCCCTGGCGGCCTGCCGGTATATCGACGGCTATTAAACCTTTCGCGGGAACGGCCCGCAAAAGGGGAGGATCGGCGGGACCGCGCAAGCGGTCCCGCCTTTGTAATAAGGAATATGTATGGCACTCAATACTGACTACACGACCGGAAGCATCACCCGCGGCATGCTGCGCTTTTCGGTCCCGTATCTCGTTTCCTGCTTCCTGCAGACCTTTTACGGGATGGCGGATCTCTTCATCACCGGCCAGTTCCACACCTCCGGCACCATCACCGCGGTGGCGGTGGGCAGCCAGATCATGCACATGCTGACGGTGATGCTCGTGGGACTCGCGATGGGGACCACCGTGACCATCAGCCTCGCCAGAGGCGCGAAGGATGAGCGGACGGTCTCGGAGAGCATTTTCAGTTCCGCAGGGATCTTTGCGGCGGCCGCTTTTGTGCTCACCGGGATCCTGCTCCTTTGCGTGGAT
>ONST01000246.1 GCA_900320575.1 uncultured Eubacteriales bacterium | reverse complement strand
GCGCGATAAGGCCGGAGAGCGGGCGCTGTGCTTGCACGGGCGCCCATTCGACGGCCAACGTTCATCGAGCGTCAAAGCCGTGAGATGGGCGCATCGCGCAGGATGGGAGGCTCTCGCCTGCCCATCCGCCCTGCATTTCGGATACCGGGGAATCTGCACTACCATTTTCCCGGGAAATGCGGTATGATAAAAAGAGAATTTTGCATTTTTCCTTGGGAGGAGAACGGATATGAGTGAAGACATGCAGCTTCGGTTCATGAGGGTACAGAACGGGAACGACGTCCGCGGGGCGGCCATCGCCACGGAGAAGGAACCGGTGACGCTGACGCCGGAGATCGTTGAGAAGATCGCAGCTTCTTTTGCGGAATATCTTGAGCAGAAGACCGGGAAGCGAGGACATGCGCTGCGGATCGGCGTCGGCCACGACAGCCGGGTGACCGCGGAGATCATGAAAGAAGCCTGCTTCCGCGGCCTGATCGACGTGGAATGCTATGACTGCGGCCTGATCACGACGCCCGCGATGTTCCAGTCCGTGATGCTCCCGGCCAGTGATTTCGACGGGGCGATCATGCTCACGGCGAGCCATCTGCCCTTCAACCGCAACGGCATGAAGTTCTTTACGAAGGACGGCGCCATGGCGAAGAAGGAGCTGACGGGGATCCTCGCGCGCGCGGCGGAGCTGGCGGAAGAAACGCCGGCCTATCCTTCTGTGAGCGGGCGGGCGTCCGCCTTCGATATGCGCACCGTTTACTGCGAGCATATGAAAGAGATCATCAAAAAGGAAGTCGCCGCGGAGGATTACGAGCATCCTCTTGCGGGCCTTCACATCGTGGAGGACGCCGGAAACGGCGCATCCGGCTTCTTCGCGGAGCAGATCCTTCTCCCGCTGGGAGCGGATATTTCCGGCAGCGTCTATCTGGAGCCGGATGGGACCTTCCCGAACCATGTACCGAATCCGGAGGACCGGACCGCCATGAACGCCGCACGTCAGGCGGTGCTTGCGTCGGGCGCGGATCTGGGCGTTATCTTTGACTGCGACGGCGACCGGGGCGCGGTGGTATTTTCCGACGGCACCGAGGTCAACCGCAACACGCTGATCGGCCTGCTTGCGGTGATCGTGGCAGAGAAGGCGCCGGGCTCGACGGTGGTGACGGATTCCGTGACTTCCGACGAGCTGGCGGAGTTCCTCACGAAAAAGCTGAATCTCCATCATCTGCGCTATAAGCGCGGCTACAAGAACGTGATTGATATGGGCGTCCAGCTGAACGCGGACGGGGAAGTCTGCGAGCTGGCGATCGAGACCTCGGGCCATGGCGCTTTCCGGGAAAATCATTTTTCGGACGACGGGGCTTATATCGCGGTGAAGATCATCTGCCAGATGGCACTGCTCCGGAAGGAGGGCCGCCGGATCGAGGACCTGATCGCCGATCTGAAGCAGCCGGCGGAATCGGAGGAGATCCGCTACCACATCGGCCGGGAGGATTTCAGGCTGGCCGGCGAAAATGTGCTGAATGATTTCCGCGCTTTCTGCAAGGCAGACCCCCGCTTCCATCTCGTGGTCCCCAATTTCGAGGGGATCCGCGTCTCCTTTGACGACGAGGAGGTAAAGGGATGGCTCCTGCTGCGGATGTCGCTGCACGATCCGGTGCTGCCACTTAATCTGGAATCGAAGGAGGCGGGCGGAACGGCCGTGATCCGTCAGCGGATCGCTCCCTTCTTCGAGCAGTACGACTGGCTCAGCTGAAGCGGGATCTCAGCCCGTTCCCCGGTGAAGCCGGAAAGAGGTTTTAGAACATTCCGTTCCCGTGCGGAAGACCTGCGGTCCCGTGCGGGAACGGGAACTATCGTGATTTTTGAGGTTTTTATGCGCAATTGGAAATCCGTTTTACCGGCACTGCTGTTGATCCCCGCACTCGCTGCGGGGATGCTTTCGTCTGCCTCTTCCGTGTATCCGGAGGCCGTCTGGGCTGAAGAAATTCAGGAAGCGGAGGAACTGTTCCCGGAACCGGAGGAATCCGGACCGGAGGGCGGGGAAGAGGAGGACTCTCTTCCGGAGGCCGTATCCGATGAGGAGGCACCTGTGAGCGGACCGGAGGGCTCCGGAGAAGATGAGGCTGCGTTTCCGGAAAGCTCCGGAGAGGCCGTCCCTGAGGAAGATCCCGCGGATCCGGAATCTGTTCCGGAGGAGGCGGCTCCCGAAGAGGCGCAGACGGTCGTCATACCGGAGGAGGAGCTCCTGCCCGAGGCTTCCTATGAGACGCCGGAGGTCTTTGCGGACGCGCTCCGGGAAGAACTGGAGGCATTTCTCCGGAAAGGAGATGCGGTCCGGTATGATTCCAGATACCGGGATTACGGGCTGACGCCGGAAAAAGCGGGCGGGAGCGGCCCGGTCTATACCGACAGCCTCTCCTTCGTGCACGCGGTCTTTTACGATCTGTTCGGGATCCGTTTTCCGTCTGACGCGGACGCGCTCCATGCCTATGTGAACCGCTATGCGGGAGGGAGCTTTGTGCCGGCCGTGCTTTCGGCGGAGGAGCTTTCCGGGGAGCGGACCTTCTATGTGCCGGCACCGGAAGAAGCGGAGGCGTCCTCTGCCGCGGAGCGCCCGGAAGACGGGGAACCTGCCGCGGAAGACGCACAGACAGGAGCGGCCGTCCGTTACGGGACGGCAGACGGAGAAGCGCTCCAGCCTGTCCGTGTGAAAAATGAAACGCTGCTCCTTAATCAGCTGCAGGCGGGAGACGTGCTGTTCTTCGACGCGTCCGGGCAGGATGAGATGCGCCTGCTGCTCGTCTCAGAGCGGATCCCCGGCGCGGACGGAGAGACGGCCGACGCCTGGGCGGTCTGGGCGGACGGAAGAGACGGAGCGTACGAAAGTGCGCTGCATTCCGGAAAGGTCTCGGAGCTCCTTCAGACGGCGGAAACGGAGATCGCGCTGCTGCGCCCTCTGGCGGAGGGCACGTATTACCGCGATGAAACGGGAATCCGGACCTCCCTTGCGCTGACGGATGCGGCCCGGACCCGTCTGCGCTATCCCGGCATGGAAGTGACGCTTTCTGTCCTGCCCGGGGAAAAAGCGCTCGTTTCTGCCGGCGAGACGGTGGAATACCGCTATACCGTCCGGAATCACAGCGCCGAAGACTGGCGGCCGCTCTCCATTTCCCTGACGGTCCCCGGCGGCTGCACCTATGTGTCCGGCGGAGACTCCATCTCCGGCAGCCGGATCGATGATACGGAGACCATTGCCGCCGGAGGTGCGGCGGATCTTAAAATTGTCTTTGAAGTGAAGAGCGGAACTGCGGCCGGAACCGATATCCGCATTTCCGGCTACGCGCAGGATCTGCCGCTGCCCTCCGCATGGAACCGGGCCGGAGCACTCTTTGATGAAGTGATCCTTGCAGATCTGAAGAAGCTGTGGGAAGAACCGGAGGCCTGGGAGCAGCCTGCGGAAGAGGAGGCCGGGACCGATGCGGGACAGGGGACGGAAACGTCTCCGGAAGGCTCTGCCTTGGAGGCGGGCGGAGCGGCCGTTCCCTGGGAGGAACTGGATCCCTTCGCATATCTCGACCGCATCTTTCAGAATGCCGCGGGCGTGTCGCCGGGCATCGCAGGACAGACCCTTCCGGAGCTTCTGGACGACGGCGGGAACGGTCTCTATCCGGCGGCGGAAGGCACCGGTCTTATGAATGTGGCGGCCCTCAACCGTGAGATCGGCGGGCGGCTCACCTGGAAGAACCGGGAGGAACTGTTCCGGGCGGAGGAGATCCGTCCGGAGGCGCTCCGCGACGGAGAACTGCTGCTGGTCAGGCGGAACGGCGCGGACAGCGCCTATCTGGTGCTTTCCGGTGCGCTCTGCGGCCGCGAGGGCAGCGAAAACGTCCGCTATTCCGGTGCGGAGCTTCTCGCATTTCTTGAGGATCTCCCGGAAGCGGACCGGTTCCTTCTGCTCAATCCGGCGGGACTTACCGGCGGCGGAAGGCGGCTCCTGAAGGCCCGGGCGCGCCTTGCGGAAGATCAGTACGGCATCGCATTTGACGCCAATGCATCGGACGCCTCGGGAAGCATGAACGATCAGGTGCTGACGGTACATGAGCCGGCAGCGCTTACGGCCAATGCCTTCCGGAGGAACGGCTATACCTTCGCCGGCTGGTCCTTCTTAGAGGAGGAGATCTGTCCGAATGTTCTGACCGGGACCGCCGATCTGACCGCGCTCGCGGACGACAGCTCGGCCTCTGCTGTCTGGACCTATGGCGGGGATTCCTGGTCTTATCCGGAAAATGTGAGCATCATTTCCCTGACGGACGCGCCCTGCGATGTCCCGACGGCCGTGCGCCTTAAGGGGCGCTCCGGGGAGCAGATCGAATTCTGCCAGTACGACGCGGCCATTGAGGACGGCGTCACCTACACGGCCTCCGCCTGGATCCGCGGCAGCGGCACCTTCCGCATCGAGCAGGGCGGCAGCGGCCGCTACAGCGATTCCGAGTATGAGAGCCGGACCTTTTCAGCCGGATCATCCTGGCAGCGGGTGTCCTTTACCTTTACGCCTGCCGGGGGTATGACCCACAGCGGGAAGGGCTCCATTTTCTTCGGAAATATCGGCGGCTCCGGCACCATTGATGTCTGCGGAATGAAGCTCGAAAAGAACGGAAGCGCCACGCCCTGGAACGCACCGGAGGCGCAAAAAGGCATGCTCCTCGACCGGCAGACGGTCACGGATCTGGCGGAGGCGGGGCAGTATCTGACCCTCTACGCCCAGTGGACGCGCAACTCCCTGGCGGTCGGCGACAAATACACGGTCCGTTTCCTCCCGAACGACGACTCCGCGTCCGGAAGCATGGCGGACAGGACCTATGTCTACGGTACGAGCTACACTCTCCCGAAAAATACCTACACCCGCAGCGGCCGGCATTTCGTCGGCTGGAGCACGGAAGCGGAGCGCCCGAATCTCCTTCCGGACAGCGGAGATCTCACGGAACTGAGCACCGACCGGAGCGCCGGCGGCGTCTGGTCTTACGCCCAGGACGGCTGGACCTATCCGGAAGCCGTCAGCATCATCGACGCTGACGGTGCCCCCGCCGCGATCGAAAAAGCGGTCCGGATCGAGGGAAACAATCATTATGTGGCCTTCGGTATGTATGACGTGCCGATGGAGGACGATACGACCTACACGCTGTCCTGCTACGTCCGCGGCAGCGGGTCCTTTATGCTGCAGGCAGGCGGCAGCGGCCGCTATGACGATTCCGACTACGACGACAAGGACTTCAATGTCAGTTTTTCCGACTGGAAGCGGGTCTCCTTCACTTTCACCACCTACGGTGACATGACCCACAGCGGAAAGGGCTCGGTCTATTTTGTCAATATCGGCAGGAGCGGGACCGTCGACGTCTGCGGCATGAAGCTGGAAAAAGGAAATTTTGACAGCGGCTGGACAGACCGAACCTCGGAGAGCACGATCTACAGTGACGGCCAGACCGTGCGCAACCTCTCCCAGGGAGGCGCCGTAGTAGTGAACCTCTACGCGGTCTGGGAGAGCAATGTCTACAGCATTGCCTTCAGCGCGAACGGCGGCTCCGGTTCCATGGCATCCCTCAGGATGTCCGTGGACGACAGCCGGTCCCTGCTGGCGAACCGCTTCCGGCGGACGGGCAGCGTTTTCCGCGGCTGGAATACCGCGGCGAACGGCTCCGGCACCAGATACGGGGATCTGGAGCGGGTGAAGAATCTCTCCTATACCCACGGGGCGACAGTGACGCTCTACGCGCAGTGGGAGCTGCAGCCCTATCTCATTTCCTACGACGGGAACGGGGCGGATTCCGGGAGCATGGAGGATCAGCAGGTCCCCTACGGCACCTCGGCATCTCTTCGCAGGAATACCTATAAGAAGGCGGGATATCTGTTCGCGGGCTGGGAGGACGAAAACGGAAAGACCTACACGGACGGACAGACGGTCTCCGGTCTTTCGGGAACGACGATCACCGCCACCCGGATCCAGACACTGACCGGCGGCAGCTCGCAGTTCGCCGCCTACCCCTACACCGACGCGCAGGGAGGCTGTGTCTACGAGGAAAACGGCCACCTCTATCTGGTGGCGGCCATGAGCAACCTGGACACCGCCTATTACAATGGCGATCTGTCCCACTACGACACCGTCCTTCTGAAATACGATCTGACGGAGAAGAAGATGGCAGCCCGGAAGCAGGGCCTGATGTACGATCACGGGAACGGCGTCTGCTATAACCCGGACAACGGACATCTGTACATCGCCGAATGCGGCATGTATCCGACCTATCCGCGGGGCGTCATGGAGGTGGACTCCGACCTCAATTTCGTCGCGGAGTACAGCGGGGAGCCCTACAACGACGCGGTGGCGATCGCTTATTATGACCATGAATTCTATATTGTGGGGAGCGGCACGGACAGCTCCGACATGAAAAATGTCTTCGTCTGCGACGAGCAGCTGCAGATCAGGCGTACGCTGAAGATCCGTCTGTTTGAGGACGACTATGTAATGCAGGGTATGGGCATTGACCCGAATTACCTCTACACGATCAGCGCCAATTTCTCCGCCTACAGCTACCGGGATATCCAGCGCGTCAATGTGTACCGTCATGACGGGACCTTTGTCGCCACCTGGTATACGGACATTCCGGACGAGGTGGAGGATATGTCCGTGGTAAACGGCACGGCCTACTTCAATACCCAGTATTCCAATACGGCCCGCTTCTATGAGGCGAAGCTGCCGGTGGTCAGGCTCACTGCAAAATGGACGCGGGATCCGGCGGCCACCAGTACTCCGACCCCGAAGCCGACGGCAACAGTGAAGCCTACAGTTACGCCGAAAGCGACGCCGACGCCCACGCCGGTGCCGCGGCTGTACGTCACGGACGAGCCGTC
>ONST01000071.1 GCA_900320575.1 uncultured Eubacteriales bacterium | reverse complement strand
CCGGCTCCGGTGGGTCCGATGATCCCGACGGTCTCCCCCGCACTGACGGAAAAGGTGAGGCCGGTCAGGGCCGGGGAGCGGCCGCCGGGGTAGGTGAAGGAGACGTGGTCAAAAGCGACATCTCCTGCAGGACGCAGTGAGACGCCGTTTTCCGGGAAACGGACGGCCGGCTCTTCCTGAAAGACCTCGCCGATCCGCTCCGCGGACGCGCTGGCGCGCATGATGGTATTGAGGATCTTGGAAGCGCG
Source organism: uncultured Eubacteriales bacterium (assembly GCA_900320575.1). GTDB lineage: Bacteria > Bacillota > Clostridia > Lachnospirales > Lachnospiraceae > Chordicoccus. The sequence goes on along the minus strand of ONST01000071.1, from coordinate 6,177 downwards.
GGAGAGAGCATTTCCCATCTGCGTCATGTAGTTGACGGAGGCCAGAAGGTGCCCGGTCCGCCCCGCGTCGGGGACGCGCATGTGCCAGAGGATCAGGAGAATGCCGAAATTGACGGCGAACTGCGTGAGCGGCGTAAAGACCGCCATGATCTCCATGGCATCCGTGCTCGTTTTCCGGAGATGGTCGGAGGCCTCATCGAACTTCCTCGCTTCTTCCTCCTCGGCGCCGAAGGCCCGGACGACCCGCACGGAGGAGAGGAACTCCCGGCTCCTCCGGTTCAGGAGATCGAGAGCCTCCTGCATGCGGCCGAAGCGCGGATAGCCGGTCTTCAGATTGAGCGCGACCAGGACCGCGGAGAGCACAAGGACCAGGAGGACCGTGGAGGATTCCTGCGGCGCCACCCGGAGCAGCAGGATCAGGGCCCCGATGCAGGTGAAGGGGACGCGGATCAGGATCCGCATGCAGCCGTTGACGAAGACCTGGATCTGGTTGACGTCGTTCGTGAGGCGGGTAATGAGGGAGGCCGTCGTGAGGCGCCCGGCATTTTCCCGGCTGAGGGTGAGGATCTTCGCGTAGAGATCCTCCCGGAGCGCGCAGGAAACGCGGTTGGAGACGACGGCGGAGAACAGGTTCCGGAGCACGGCGCTGACGACGCCCAGCACGGCGATGCCCAGCATAATGCTCCCCGTGCGGAGAATGAGGCTCCGGTCGGACCCGTAGACCCCCAGATCCACGATCCGGGCGGTCCAGGCGGGCTGCACGAGCTCGGACAGACATTCCAGAAGCAGGAAAAAGACCGCGAGAAGAAAGAGCGGGAGTTCCCTGCGGAGATAGCGGAGGATCAGTTTCATTTCGGCTCCTTCGCAGCAGAAGCTGCAGATATTGGAAACGTTTGCGCTGACACCGCCATTATAGCACGTCCGGGCAGAGGATGCAAAAGATACGCTTTCCAAGCGGCCGAAAACGCGGTACGATAATCCGCAAGAGGAGATTGCCATGAAAAAGCTTACGATCGGAATACTGGCGCACGTGGACGCGGGGAAGACGACCCTCACGGAGGCCCTGCTGTACCGGACCGGACAGATCCGCAGGGCGGGACGCGTGGACCACGGAGATACCTTTCTGGATACGGATCCGATGGAGCGCTCCCGCGGCATTACGATCTTTTCCAAGCAGGCGCGGCTGCGCACGGAAGCGCTCTCGGCGGTGCTTCTGGATACGCCCGGACACGTGGATTTTTCGGCGGAAACGGAGCGGGCGGTCCAAGTGATGGACGCGGCCGTGCTGCTGATCAGCGGGACGGACGGCGTGCAGGGACAAACCCGGACACTGATGTCCCTTCTTGCCCGGCACGGGGTCCCGACGGCGGTATTTGTCAATAAAATGGATCTGGACGGGGCGGACCGCGCGGCCGTCCTCGCCTCGCTTCGGGGAGAGTTTTCCGGCGAATTCGTCGATTTTTCCCGGGAGGGTGAGGAGACGGAGGAAGAGCGCAATGCCCGGATGGAGGAGATCTCTCTGGCCGGCGACGAGCTGCTCGAGGCGTTCCTCGAAAGCGGGACGATCGGGGACGGCCTCATCGCGGAGGCCGTCGGCAGAAGGGCGCTCTTTCCCTGCTGGTTCGGCTCGGCGCTGCGCATGGAGGGCGTGGACACCCTTCTTTCCGGGCTGGCCCGGTATCTGCCGGAGCCGGAGCGGCCGGAAGCCTTCGGAGCGCGGGTCTACAAGATCGGCCGCGACAGCCAGGGGACCCGCATCACCTATCTGAAGGTGACGGGAGGGGCGCTCCGCGTCAAAGAATTGCTCACAACGAAGGCCGGGCCGGAGAAGGCGGATCAGATCCGGCTCTATTCCGGTGAAAAATACGAGCTCACGGACTGCGCTGAGGCAGGAGAGATCTGCGGGGTGACCGGACTGGCCGGCACCGCGCCGGGAGACGGTCTCGGTACGGAGCAGAGCGGGGGGCTGCCGGTCCTTCAGCCGGTGCTCGCCTACAGCCTGATCCTTCCCCGGGACGTGCCCGCGCCCGCCATGTACCGGAACATGAAGCTGCTGGAGGAGGAGCTTCCGGAGCTGCGCGTGCTCTGGGAGGAGCGCACCCAGGAGATCCGGGTGATGCTGATGGGAAGCGTGCAGACCGAGATCCTCACGAAAATGATCGCCGACCGCTTCGGGGCGGCCGTGCAGTTCGGCCCGGGAAGCTGTGTCTACAAAGAGACGCTGGCCCGCCCCGTGGAGGGCGTCGGCCACTTCGAGCCTCTCCGGCATTACGCCGAGGTCCACCTGCTCCTGGAGCCGGGAGACCCGGGCAGCGGGGTCACGGCAGCCTCCGCCTGTCCGGAGGATGCCCTCGAGACCCGCTGGCAGCGCCTGATCCTGACGCACATCCTGGAGCGGGAGCACCCCGGGGTGCTGACCGGCTCGGCGCTGACCGACGTGAAGATCACGCTCCTTTCCGGGAAAGCCCATCTGAAGCACACGGAGGGCGGCGATTTCCGCCAGGCGGTCTACCGGGCGGTCCGTCAGGGCCTGCGCAGCGGGGAGACGCTGCTTCTCGAGCCGGTGTACGCCTTTACCCTCGAGCTTCCGCCCGGGAGCCTGGGCCGGGCCCTCGGCGACCTCGCCGCCTTCGGCGCGCAGCATGAGCCGCCGGAATACCTGGTCCGGGGCAGCACGGAGCGGGTGCGCATCCGCGGCAGGGCCGCGGTCTCCGCGATGAGCGCCTACGGGGCGGAGGTACACGCCTATACCCGGGGGAACGGCTCGCTCCAACTCGTTCCGGACGGCTACCAGCCCTGCCGGAACGGGGCGGAGGTGATCGCCGCGTCCGGCTACGATCCGGATGCGGATCCGGATAATCCCTGCGGCTCCGTGTTCTGCAGCCACGGGGCGGGCTTTTTCGTGCCATGGGACCAGGTGCCGGACTACATGCACCTGCCCTTTGCCTGGGAGGAAGGGGAGGAAGAGCCGGAGGTCGGCTATGATCCTTCCGGTGAAGCGGCCTTTCATTTTTCTGCGGAAAAAAGAAGCGGTCCTTCCGGTGAGGACGCGGAATTCCTGGCGGTCTATCAGCGGGAGTTCGGCCGGAAGGAGGAGGAAAAGCGGGCGGTCCGCCGCAGATGGAACCGCCCGAAGAGCACATCCGTTCCGCCCTCCGGCCCGAAGACGGACAAGCACGGCAATCTCGTTTATCCGAAGAAGGATGAGCGGGAGAGGTGCCTGATCGTCGACGGCTACAACGTGATCTTCGCCTGGGAGGACCTGCATGCGCTGGCGGAGACCAATATCGACTCCGCCCGGGATAAGCTGCTGGAGATCCTCAGCAGCTTCCAGGGATACCGGGGAGAAAAGGTGACGGTGGTCTTTGACGCCTACCGGCGGAAGCCGAATCCCGGAAAGAAGGAGCAGTACGATCATCTCGAGGTGATCTATACAAAGGAGGGAGAGACCGCGGACGCCTGCATCGAGCGGCTGGTCCACGATCTCCGGCAGAAATACCGGATCACAGTCGTGACCTCCGACGCGCTGGAGCAGCAGACCGTGCTCTCCCTGGGAGCCCTGCGGATGCCGTCGAGGGAGCTGCGGGAGGAAATCGAACGGACAAATCGGGAAGGGCGGATGTTTTTTTAAAAAACAAAGCCAATAATGATGCAAAGTGTCCGATTTTTGTTATAATGGAGGACGTATAAGGTTATAACGTTTTGAAGACAGACCACGACTGATATTGGAACGGCATAAAAAGAGGACTGGACGAATGAACGAATTGAAGCAGACGCTGACGGAACGGAGGCGTCAGACCAGGAACAGAGTTTACCGCTGCATCTTCAGCGCGGATGAGCCTGTGAGCAAGCAGGAGATCGCGGGAGGTCTGGGACTCTCTCTTCCCACAGTACATCAGAATATCACAGAGCTCATGGAAGCGGGCCTGGTGAGGGACGGAGAGCGGAAGATGTCCACCGGAGGCAGGCCGCCGATGGGCTACGAGGCGGACGAGCGCGTGCGCTTCGCCGCCGGCATCCTTCTCACCGCGGACCGGGCGGACTTCCTGGCGGCGGATCTGAAGCAGCAGCCGATCGCCAGAAAGACGGTCGCCCTTCCCAAAGGGCCGGACGACATTACGGGAGAACTGCTGAAGGAGGAACTGTCCCGCTTTTTTGCGGAACAGGAACTGGATGAATCCCGGCTGCTGGGAGTCGGCGTCAGCGTTCCCGCCGCTGCGGATATGGAAAATGGAAAGACAGGACCTTCGGCCGTTCCGCTCCTCGGAGATCTTTCTGTGCGGTCTCTTATGCGTGCGTTTCCATGGAAGGTGCAGGTGGAGACCGCCGGAAGCAGCGGAGGCCGGGCCGAATGGCTCGCGGAACAGCGCAGACACCCGGAACAGCCGGAAGATTTTGTATTCCTCAGCCTCGATAACGAGGTGGGCGGCTCGGTGTTCTTCGGCGGGAAGCCCTACCAGGGCATTCACAGAAGGAGCGCCGAGTTCGGCCATTTGTGCGTGGAGCCGCGAGGGCTGCGCTGCCGCTGCGGAAGGAAAGGCTGTCTCGAGGCCTACTGCTCGACCCTGCGGATCGGAGAACGGATCGGGACGACGCCGGACCGCTTCTTCAAGGCTCTGACCAACGGAGAAAATGCGAAATATGCGGCTCTGTGGCTGGATCTGCTCAATCATCTGGCCATCGGCATTCACAATATCCACATGGCGTTCGACTGCAGGATCGTCCTCGGGGGCCGGCTGACGGAGTACCTGATGCCCTACATGAACGAGCTGCGGGACCTGGTCTCGGAACTGGATCCGTTTTCGGAGGATACCGATTATCTGGCCGCCGCGCAGAACCCCGGGGAGGGGGCGCTCGTGGGCGTGACCTGGCACTTTATCAGCGATTTCCTGGACTCCATCTGACGGACCCGCCGGATGCCGGACAGATCTGCGAAAAGAAATAAGACCCTTTTACGGAACGGCCCGGGCGGGCTGTCCATAAAAAGGGTCTTTTTGTATGCGTGCGGTGCGGTCAGTCGCTGACGTCGATATCCATGGTCATGCAGAGTTTCCAGTTGGGGAAGGCTTCTTCGATCTCCCGGCGGATCGCATGGAAGAGGGATTTGCGGTCCTCCACCGCGAAGTCGAGCACCAGGTCGAAGAAGATCTCCTGCTTTTCTTTATCCACATAGAAGCCGTGGGTCTGCAGGACTCCATCATGCCCGTGAATGATCTCGTTGATCTTCGTCTGCATTGCGGAGACTTCGTCGTCTTTGGTATTGATGGCGTAGAGCCCGACAGCGGTCAGGATCACGCCGGTCTTCTGCAGCACCGAGCCCATGAGCCGCCTGGTCAGCGCGTCGAAGCGGTCCGCGGTCATTACGTCCTCGACCGAGACGTGAACGGAGCCCAGGTGCCGGTCCGGACCGTAGTCATGCAGGATCAGGTCGTAGACGCCGTGCACTTCCGGTTCTGCAAGGATCACCTCCTTGATGGAACGGGTCAGTTCGCCGCTCTCGCGGTGCCCGATGATATCGTCCAGGGTCTCCAAGAGCATTTCCACTCCGGCCTTGATGATGAAGCCGGCGATGACGGCGCCGACGAAGGCCTCGAGCGAGATCCCGGTGACGAGGAAAATGACGGCGGAGACCAGTACCGAGGCGGACAGCACCGCGTCGAAGGTGGCGTCCGATCCGGAGGCGACGAGGGAGCCGGAGCCGACCCGCTCCCCGGTGCGCTTCACGTACCGCCCCAGCAGGATCTTGACGATCACCGCCGCGGCGATGATGACGAGGGAGGTGACGGAATAGTCGGGGGTCTCCGGGCGCAGGATCTTCTTGACCGATTCCGCGAGAGACGTGATGCCCGCGTAGAGGACGATGGCAGCCACCACCATGGCGCTGAGGTATTCGGTGCGGCCGTGCCCGAGGGGATGCTTTTTGTCCGGCTTGCGGGACGCCAGGCGGGTGCCGATGATGGTGACGACCGAGGAGAGGGCGTCGCTTAAGTTGTTGACGGCGTCCAGGATGACGGCGATGGAGTTCGACAGAAGGCCGACCGCCGCCTTGAAGGCCGCGAGAAAGAGATTAGCGGCGATGCCGATGATACTGGTACGGATGATGACCGCGTCCCGGGACGCTTCGGTGCTGGAAGTCTGATTCAATGGAAAACCCTTTCAAATAAAGAAAATATACTG
>ONST01000214.1 GCA_900320575.1 uncultured Eubacteriales bacterium | reverse complement strand
GGAGCTGGCCCGGCAGTATACGGAGCTGGGCTTCTTCCTGGGGATCGGCGGCGTGCTGACCTTCAAAAATTCAAAGAAGCTTAAAAAGGTGGTGCGGGAGATCCCGCTGACGAACCTGCTGCTCGAGACGGACTGCCCCTATCTGGCGCCGGAGCCGCATCGCGGGGAGCGGAATACCTCCGCATACCTGCCTTACGTGGTGCGGGCGATCGCGGAGATTAAAGAAATCGCCCCGGAAGAGGTGGAGGACGTCACCTGGAGGAACGCCTGCCGGCTCTTCGGACTTCCGGAATAACGGACGGGAAGCTTATTATTTTATTAAAAATTCGGAAAGACGCTTCCCTTTTCAGGGGGAAGAACGTAAGATAGTGAATCTGAGCAGGCGCAGGCCTGACCGCCCTCCGCTTTCGATATGCGGAGGGAACTGGAGAGATCGATATGAACGAAGAACACAGATATTCCGGGGAGCGCGAAGTGACGTTCGGGGAGCTCTTTTTCCTCCTCGTCCGGAAGCTTCCGGTCATCATTCTGGCGGCAGTCCTCGGCCTTGCCGGCATGTTCGGCCTTCTGAAAATGCGCTCCGCCTCCACCTACACCGCCACGACGCGGATCTACGCAGTGGCACGGGACCGGAGCACGGGGACCGATCTGGGCATTTTCCAGGGCGGCTACACGGAGAACGATTTTGACGCCGGCACCGAGCTGGCCTATGATATCGCTGAGATGATCCTGAGCTCGGATGTCATGGAGACCGCCTCCGCCGCTCTTTCAGAGGTCTACGGGGAGGACGCGCCGGACGCGAAAGAGCTGCTTTCATCGGTCAAGGTCACGCGCTCGGAATACATGCGGCGCGTGGTGACCATCACGGTCACCTCCTCCGACGCGGAGGAAGCCCTCGCCATCGCCGACGCGGTGCGCGACGCCGCCGCGGATAAGATCAATTCCCTCCTGGGACTCAACGTGGCGAAGACCGCGGACAGCGCCTCCATCGCCTCCGCTTCGGGCGGCATCAGCAAAAAGCGGCTGCTTCTGGGCGGGATCGCGGGCGGAGCCCTCGCGGTGTTCGTGATCCTGCTGATCTATCTGGCAAATGACAGTGTGCGCAGCGCCCGGGAGCTCCGGGAGAGACTGGGGATCGAGACCCTGAGTGTTATTCCGCTGACAAGAGGCGAGAAGGACCGGAAAGCGGCGGACCAGGCGTTCCGCAGGCTCCGGGTCAACCTCGGTTTTGCGGCGAAACAGCCGGCAGCGGTCCTGTTCGCGGGAGCGACAAAGCAGGACGGGACCTCCGCGGTCGTGGCCCGTCTCGGCGAAGAACTCGCCGAAGCCGGAGAGCAGGCGGAGATCCTCGGCGGAGCCGAGCTTTATCAGAGAGTGAAGGAGCGCACGCTTGCAGCGTGGCTGAAAGAACACAGAAAGAGCGGCGGCTGGCTGCTCCTCGACGCCCCGTCTCTTGCAGCATCCATGGACGGAGCGGAGGCGGCCGCGCTGTGCGACGGCGCGGTCCTTGTGGTGGAAGCGGGGGCTGCAGGTCCTGCGGACGTGCAGGACGCGGCCGATCAGCTGAAAAAGAGCGGGTGCCCTCTTCTGGGCGCGGTGCTCAACAAGGCGGACCGGGCATGATTTGCTCCGGAACGCAGGCAGAAGTGCAGATGGAATGGTCTTTTTTGTAAAAGGAAGGGAATCCGATGGCACAGGATGGAAACGGTGTGAACGGAAATAACGGACGCAGATCCGCCGGAAACGGCGGCGTCTATACGGGCTCGCAGCAGAGCATGTATTACCGGGGGCCGGACGGAAAGATCTATATGCGCCAGAATCCGCCGAGGAGGACCGGCGTGTCCTACGGGAGGACCGGCGCGCAGGCGCGTCCGGGCACGGGCACGTCCTATGGGAACGGCGCTCAGGCCGCAGGCAGCGCGGGAAATGCCCGCCAGGGAAGCGCTTCCCGGCCCAGCGCGGGGAACTGGTCCGCCTATGACGCGCAGAGCGCAAGAAGCGCGGAAGAAGCGAGACGCCGGGCGGAAGCCGAAGCGGCGGAACAGCGCCGCAGAGCGGCCCGCGCAAGCGTGGAGCTGGAGGACGACGATCTCTGGGACGACGGGGGCGACGATTACCGTCAGTATTCCCGTCCGGCGCGTTCTGCCCGGGCCTCCGAGAGAGCTGCTGCGGGGCGTTCCCGCCGAACAGAGGCTGCAAGAGGCCGGGAGGAGCGCG
>ONST01000093.1 GCA_900320575.1 uncultured Eubacteriales bacterium | reverse complement strand
GGCATTCCGCTCCGCTTCGGATCGCCGACGAACCAGGTCTTTCTTTCCCTGGACGCTCAGACGCTCGCCCGGCTGGGCGAGTGTGTGGAATACAGCTTCTGGGAGATGGAAGACGCGGAGCACACCGTCATCCGTCTGGCCGCCTCCTGGGCGACACGCGAAGAAGATCTGGAGGCACTGATCCGCCTGTTATAAAAGACCAGGCACAGCAAAGCCGGGGCAGAACAGTCTGCCCCGGCTTTGCTGTATCCTTTCTATGCTGCCGCAGCCATCACTCCGTCAGTACGCCGACCGCCTGAAGCAGCTCCTTCACCGTGGACACCGGCGTGATCTCGATCCGGTCCTTCACCTCCTGCGCGACCTCCTTCAGATCGTGGAGGTTTTCTTCGGGGATAAAGACCCGCGTCACGCCAGCCCGCTGGGCCGCCATCAGCTTCTCGGGCAGGCCGCCGATCGGCGTGACCGCGCCGCGCAGGGCCACCTCGCCGGTCATCGCGATGTGCGGATCGACGATCCGCCCCGTCAGAAGCGAAGCGAGAGCCGTCGTCAGCGTCACGCCGGCCGACGGGCCGTCCTTGGGCACCGCGCCGGCGGGCACGTGGATGTGCAGGTCGTGGTCTTTGAGCTGCTCCGCCTCCTCCGGGAAGAGCTCCTTCACGAGGGTGACCGCGATGCGCGCGGATTCCTTCATCACGTCTCCGAGCTGCCCGGTAATGATCAGCTCGCCCTTTCCGCGGACCAGCTTCGTCTCGATATAGAGGATCTCGCCTCCCACCTGCGTCCAGGCAAGGCCCGTGACCACGCCCGCCGCGGGGGACGGCAGAATGCGCTCGTGGTGCACAGGCCGGCCGTCGATCTCCTCCCTTACAAGCTCGGGCGTCACCGTCACCGTCTCCTCCGGATGGGAGGCCACCCGCACTGCCAGGCTCCGGCAGAGCGTATCGATCCGCTTCCGCAGTCCGCGCACGCCGGCCTCCATCGTGTAGTCGGAAATGATCGTCTTAAGCGCCTCATCCTCAAATTCCATCTGCTCCTTCGCGATGCCCATGGCTTCCATGGACTTCGGCACCAGGAAGTCCCTGGCGATCTGCTGCTTCTCGAGGGGCGTATAGCCGGTGAACTGGATCACCTCCATCCGGTCCAGCAGCGGCTGCGGAATGGTATCCGCGGTGTTCGCCGTGCAGATGAACAGCACGTCCGAGAGATCGTAGGGCACGTTCATGTAATGATCGGTGAAGGTATTGTTCTGCTCCGGATCCAGCACCTCGAGGAGCGCGCTGGCCGGGCTTCCGTTGTAGGACGCGGAGAGCTTGTCGACCTCATCGAGCACCATGACCGGATTCGAGACCCCGCTCTTGTGGATCCCGTCCATGATGCGCCCCGGCATCGCCCCGATATAGGTCCTTCTGTGGCCGCGGATATCGGATTCGTCGTGCACGCCGCCCAGGCTCACGCGGACGTATTTCCGTCCCAGCGCGCGGGCAATGCTCTTGCCGATGCTGGTCTTGCCGGTGCCCGGCGCGCCGACGAAAAGCAGGATCGAGCCCGACTGCTGCTTTTTGAGGTTCATGACCGCGATCTGCTGGATGATGCGGCTCTTCACCTTTCCGAGGCCGTAGTGGTCCTCGTCGAGGATCTTCCGGGCCGTCGCAAGGTCGATCGGCTCCGCCTCCTCCTTCTTCCAGGACAGGCCGGTCACGAAATCCAGATAGTCGTAGAGCATGCCGGACTCCACGGATTCCCTGCCCTCCTGGCGCAGGCGGTTGAGTACCTTCTCCGCCTCTCTTCGGGCGGTCTCGTTCATGCCGGAGGCGGCGATCTTCTCCGCGAACTTCTGCACGTCGGTCACATTTTCCGGGTGCATTTCGTCGAGCTCCTTCTGCAGGTGCTCCATCTGCCGCTTGATCGCGGCCTCCTTGTAGCGCTGCTGGTACTCCTGCTGCTGCGAGGAATTCGCCTCGTTGGTGATCCGGTCCACCTCCATGAACTCATAGAGCAGCTTCTCGATCATCTCCGCCCGCTTCGCGCGGCTGTCCTCCGCGAGGATCGCGTACCGCTCCTCGTTGCTGATCTGCACGGCCGGGGACATGATGCAGGCCGCCATTCCCAGCGAATCCACGAGCTTGATAAAATATTCCGCGGATTCGGCCCACTGAAGGCCGGCGGTATACTCGCGCATTTCCTTCACGAGGGCGCGGACCTTCTCCTTCTCCTCGTTTTTGTCCAGGTCGTCGATATCCGCCCGGCGCGAGGTCATGAGGCGGATGCTGTGATCCGGGTAAATACGCACGTCCTCGATGTTCACGCGGTAATTCGTGCGGATCGTGACATACCCCTGCTGATTGATCTCGGAAATGACGCCGGTCACGCCGATCGGGTAGAAATCATCCTCCTCAAGCTCGGAGAGGTTCTTATTTTCCTTCGCGACGATCAGAGTCACCTTCTCTCCGACCGTCACGCCGCTGCTGCCGGCCGTGCGGCGCAGCTGGTCCAGCGGATAAAACAGAGTCGCGTCGGCTGCAAGGATCATGTTGTAGGTTGGGACTACGATCATAGGGCTTCCTCCTTAAATGAATGCTCGTTTACTTAACGTCTGTTTTTTGCCCTGCCGCAGCGGGCAGGGCCTCATTTCTTTGAAAATGATCGGCCGGAAAGGCGGCCGCTCCCGGACCGTCTCCAGCCGGCAGTGTGTTCAGAACAGCAGCAGTTCCTGCAGCATCCGCACGAGCTCCTCCAGCTGTTCCTCGCCGGAGTCCTGCGTACAGCGGTTCATGGCCAGGAAACGGACCGGCGCGAAGAGCATCGCGCCCATATTCCAGTCGCTGCAGCGGCGCAGAAGGCCCCGCTCCTGGTAGGAATGGATCAGATCCAGGATATCGCAGGAGCACTCCTCCTCGGAGACCGACTCTGACAGGGTCGGACAGCGGGAGCACTGCTCCACGAAGCTGAAGATCTCCTCGTGCTCTCGGCTGAAGCGGTAGCTGCCGCGCACGATGGTCTCGATGAGGGCGGAGCCGTCCATCTCCGGACGGACCTGCTGCATCAGATAGCGGTACGGTGCGCGGGAATACTCGCGGAAGACCTCGGAGAGCATCTCCTCCTTGCTGCCGTAGTAGACGTAGATCGTGGCGGGGGAAATGCCGGCCTCCCGGGCGATCTTGGAGATCGACATGCCGTCGATGCCCTCGCGGAGGATCAGATGCACCACAGCGTCCTTGATCCGCTGCTGCTTGTCCTGGTCTTTTGTCCTCACGCGCTCACCTCCTGTTTTCCGCATCCTGTGGACCTATAATAAACGGTCATTCAGTTATTGTCAAGAGCCTGCTTCCTCTCCTGCACAGATTCCGCCTATTTACTCCACCGTCACCGACTTGGCCAGATTCCGCGGCTTGTCCACGTTGAGGCCCTTGCAGACGCTGACGTAGTAGCCCAGCAGCTGCAGCGGGATGATGGCCAGCGAGGTGGTGAAATGCCGGTCCGTGCGGGGCACGTAGACGCAGAAGTCCACCGTGTCCTCAGTGCTGTAATTGCCGTAGGTGGTCAGGCCCATCAGATAGGCGCCGCGGCTCTTCACCTCCACCAGGTTGCTGATGGTCTTCTCGAACAGCTCCTGCTGGGTGAGGATGCCGACCACCAGGATCCCGTCCTCCACGAGGGAGATCGTGCCGTGCTTCAGCTCTCCGGCCGCGTAGGCCTCGGAGTGGATGTAGCTGATCTCCTTCATTTTCAGAGAGCCCTCCATGCTGATCGCGTAATCCAGGCCTCTCCCGATGAAGAAAATGTCGCGCGCGATCGCGAACTTGCTGGCGAACCACTGGATGCGCTCCTTGTCGGCGAGGACCCGCTCCATCTTCTCCGGGAGCGCCTCCAGTTCCGTGAGCATCTCCGCGTACTGCCCTTCCGCGAGCGTCCCCTGGACGCGGCCCGCCTCCATGGCCAGCAGGTACATGGCGATGAGCTGGGTGCTGTAGGCCTTGGTGGTCGCCACCGAGATCTCCGGTCCGGCGTAGGTGTAGAGCACGAAATCGCTCTCGCGCGCGATCGAGGAGCCGACCACGTTGACGACGCCGAGGACCGGCACCTCGAGGCTCTTCGCCAGGCGGAGCGCCGCGAGGGAATCCGCGGTCTCTCCCGACTGGGAAATGATCACCACGAGGGAGTTCTTCGCGAGCTTCGGCTTCCGGTAGCGGAATTCCGAGGCCAGGTCGATCTCCACCGGAAGATCCGTCAGGTCCTCGATCACGTATTTCCCGACCGCCGCCACGTGGTAGGCGCTGCCGCAGCCGACGATATAGATGCGCTCCAGATCCCGGAGCAGTTCTTCCGTAAGGCCGGTCTCCGCAAGGAGGATCCGCCCCTCCGAGACGTAGGCGCTGACGGTATCGCCTACCGCTTTCGGCTCCTCGTGGATCTCCTTGAGCATGAAATGCTCGTAGCCGCCCTTCTCCGCGGCCTCGGCGTCCCAGGCGATGGCCGTCAGTTCCTTTTCGATCTCCTCCCGGTCGATATTGTAGAAATGCACCTCTCTTTCCGTGAGGACGGCCATCTCCATGTTGCCGATGTAATAGACGTCGCGCGTGTTCTCGAGGATCGCGGGCACGTCGGAGGCGATGTAGGTCCCGTTCGCTCCCTTTCCCACGATCAGCGGGCTGTCCTTCCGCGCGCAGTACAGGCGGTCCGGTTCATTTTTGAAGAGGATGCCGAAGGCGTAGGATCCCCGGATCCGGAGCATCGCCCGGGAAATGGCCTCCAGCGGGTCGTGGTTCCGGCGGTAGTAGTAGTCCACCAGCTTGACCGCGGCCTCCGTGTCCGTCTGGGAATGGAAGCGGTAGCCCGCGCGCACCAGCTTGTCCTTCAGCTCCTGGTAATTTTCAATGATGCCGTTGTGCACCAGCGCGATCTCCCCGTCGTCCGTGGCGTGGGGATGCGCGTTCATCTCCGACGGCTCCCCGTGGGTCGCCCAGCGGGTGTGGCCGACGCCGCTTCTGCCCTGCACCGCGCGGCCCTCGTCCGTCTTCTCCACAAG
>ONST01000140.1 GCA_900320575.1 uncultured Eubacteriales bacterium | reverse complement strand
GGTTCCGGTTGTGCACCGACGGCACGCCCTTTCCGCGCAGGCGGATCCGGGTGTCGGTCTGGGTCCCCGCCTTCACCGTGTACTCGACTTCACCGTCCACGGTCTTGATGCGGATCTTTCCGCCGAGGGCCGCCGTCGCGAAGCTGATGGGGACGGTCGAGTAGATGTCCATGTCGTCCCGCTGGAAGACCGGGTGGCGCGCCACGCGCACCTCCACGAGGAGATCCCCTCTGGGCCCGCCGTTCGCGCCGGGCTCGCCCATGTCGCGCACCCGCACGCTCATGCCGTTGTCGATGCCGGCCGGGATCTGGGCCTTGATCTTCTTGCGGGTCATGTTGTAGCCGGTCCCGGAGCAGGACGGGCACTTTTCGCGGATGATCTTTCCGGTCCCGCGGCAGTCCGGGCAGTCCGTCTCGGTCTGCATCATGCCAAAGATCGACTGCTGCTGGGTGATCACCCGCCCGGTGCCGCTGCAGCGCTTGCAGGTCTCCGGCTGGGTGCCGGCCTTCGCACCGGTGCCGCCGCAGCTCGTGCAGGTCTCACGGAAATTCAGCTCCAGAGGCTTCTCGCAGCCGAACACGGCCTCCTCAAAGGTAATATTGACGGCGGTGCGTACATTTGCCCCGCGCATGGGGCCGCGCTGCGCGCCTCTCGCGGACCGCCGGCCTCCGCCGAACATGCCCCCGAAGAGATCGCCGAGGATATCGTCCATATCCATGCTGCCGAAATCGAAGCCCTCGAAGCCGCCGTAGCCGCCTCCGCTCTGTTCAAACGCGGCGTGGCCGAACTGGTCATACTTTGCCCGCTTCTCCGGATCGCTGAGGACCGAGTAGGCCTCCGAGGCCTCCTTGAACTTCTCCGCCGCCTCCTGGTCTCCCGGATTCATGTCCGGGTGATATTTCTTCGCGAGCTTCCGGTATGCCTTCTTCAGTGCCGCTTCGTCCGCATTTTTGTCGACGCCCAGCACCTCATAATAATCTCGCTTGTCTGCCATGCTGCTTCCTCCAAGAAAAAACTCCACAACAGCTCCCCGTGAAAAGGGGAGCTGCTGCTGTCTTCATTTTCATTTTCGGAACGGTCCGCCGTCCCGTTCGTCTGATCAGACCTCTGTGTAGTCCGCATCCACGACGCCGTCGTCGTTCGCGGAGCTTCCGCCGCCTGCCTGCGGTCCGGGGCCGGCCTGCGGGCCTGCCTGCTGCGCCTGCTGCTCGTACATCTTTGTGAACAGCGCCTGCGCACCGGCCATCAGCTTCTCCTTCGCAGCCTTCAGGTCGTTCAGATCATTGTCGTTCATCGGCTGGGAAGCGTCGGTATTTCTCGCAAGGATGTCCTTGATCGCCTGCAGATCGGCTTCCACGTCAGCCTTCTCGTTGGGGCTGATCTTGTCGCCGACGTTCTTCAGCGCGTCCTCGACCTGGAAGACCATGCTGTCAGCTTCATTTCTCGCGTCGATCGCCTCCTTGCGGCGCTTGTCCTCGGCCTCGTACTGCTGCGCTTCCTTCACGGCCTTGTCGATATCCGCATCGGACATATTCGAGCTGGCGGTGATGGTGATATGCTGCTCCTTGCCGGTGCCCATATCCTTCGCAGTGACGTTCACGATGCCGTTCGCGTCGATATCGAAGCTCACCTGGATCTGCGGAACGCCGCGGCGTGCAGGCGGGATCCCGTCGAGACGGAACTGGCCGAGGGACTTGTTGTCGCGCGCGAACTGGCGCTCGCCCTGCAGGACGTTGATGTCCACGGCGGTCTGGTTGTCCGCTGCCGTCGAGAAGATCTGGTCCTTGTGGCAGGGGATCGTGGTATTTCTCTCGATCAGTCTGGTCGCGATGCCTCCCATGGTCTCGATGGACAGGGAAAGCGGGGTGACATCCAGCAGCAGGATGTCGCCGGCGCCGGCGTCGCCCGCCAGCTTGCCGCCCTGGATGGAGGCGCCGAGCGCGACGCACTCATCCGGATTCAGGGTCTTGCTGGGCTCTTTGCCGGTGAGGATGCGCACGCGCTCCTGCACGGCCGGAATACGGGTGGAGCCGCCGACGAGCAGCACCTTGGTCAGCTCGGCCGCGGTGAGGCCTGCGTCAGCAAGGGCCTTCTGGACCGGAGCGACCGTGCGCTCGACGAGGTCTCTGGTCAGCTCGTCGAACTTCGCGCGGGTCAGATCCATGTCGAAGTGCTTCGGGCCGTCCGCCGTCGCGGTAATGAACGGCAGGTTGATGTTGGTCGTGGTCGCGGTGGAGAGCTCCTTCTTGGCCTTCTCAGCGGCCTCGCGGAGTCTCTGCAGAGCCATGTTGTCCTTCGACAGATCCACGCCTTCCTTCTTCCGGAACTCGTCGATCATGTAGTTGGTCACCGCGTTGTCGAAGTCGTCGCCGCCCAGCTGGCTGTCGCCGTTGACCGCCAGGACCTCGATGACGCCGTCGCCGATCTCGATGATGGAGACATCGAAGGTGCCGCCGCCGAGGTCGTAGACCATGATCTTCTGGTCGCTCTCGTTGTCCAGGCCGTAAGCCAGAGCGGCCGCGGTCGGCTCGTTGATGATGCGCTTGACGTCAAGTCCGGCGATCCGGCCGGCGTCCTTGGTCGCCTGGCGCTGCGCGTCGTTGAAATAGGCCGGAACCGTGATGACGGCCTCGGTGACCTTCTCGCCGATGTAGTTTTCCGCATCCGCCTTCAGCTTCTGCAGGATCATCGCGGAGATCTCCTGCGGGGTGTAGCTCTTGCCGCCCGCAGTCACTTTCTCGGCGGTGCCCATCTTTCTCTTGATGGAAGCGATGGTGTTGTCCGCATTGGTGACAGCCTGGCGCTTCGCCGGCTCGCCGACCAGACGGTCGCCGTTCTTCGTGAACGCCACCACAGACGGTGTGGTCCGCGCGCCTTCCGCGTTGGCGATGACGGTGGGCTGTCCGCCCTCCATGACGGCCACGCAGCTGTTGGTCGTACCCAGATCGATACCGATAATCTTGCTCATAATCATTTCCTCCTGTAAACGTAACCTCTTCTGTTATGGGATTATTTTTTTATTATAAAAACGCTTCCGCGTTTTCCTGCCTCAGTTTGCGACCTTCACCATCGCATAGCGGATGACCGTGCCCTTGTATGTGTAGCCCCTCATGAGCTCCTCGACCACCACGTTGTCGCCGGCTTCCTCGTCCTCCACGTGCATGACCGCGTTGTGGAAATCCGGATCGAACGCATGCCCGACCGCCTCGATGGGCTCGACGCCGAGATCCGCGAGGGCTTTTTCGAACTGCTTGTAGATCTTCTCCATGCCCTCCGCGACCGGATCGTCCTTCTTCTCCTCCGGCAGCTGCGCCAGTCCGCGCTCGAAATTGTCGAGCACCGGCAGGATCTTCGTCAGGACGTCCTTTGCGGCGAAGGTGTAGATATCGGCCTTCTCCTTCTCGGTGCGCTTGCGGAAGTTGTCGTATTCGGCCATGGTGCGCAGGTACTTGTCGTTGAGCTCCGCGATCTGCTGGTCCTTCTTTTCCAGCTCCTTTTTCTCACGCCGCCCGAAGAGGCCTTTTTTCGGCTCCTCCTCCGGAGCTTCCTCTTCCTGCGCCTCTTCCGTCTCCGCGCTCTCTTCCGCAGCCGGTTCTTCCGCGGCCGGTTCTTCCGCAGCCGGTTCTTCCGCGGCCTCTGGCTCACCGGATCCCTCCGGTTCGGTAAACGGATCATCCGTCATCCGGATATCCTCAAGATCCTCCATCGTCACCGGATCCTTCTTCTCTTCTGCCACTTCTATTCGTCCCTTCCTTTCTCATCCGCGATGCCCGGATTCTTCTTAAATACGTCGTTCAGCGTGGCCCGGACGGTCTTCAGGTTGTCCATGACCCTCTCGTAGTCCATGCGCTTCGGCCCGATGATGCCGATCGTTCCCTGCAGGCCGTCGCCCAGATCGTAGGTCGCGGTCACGACGGAGCAGTCCTTCATGGTTTCCACCGGGCTCTCCTCGCCGATGTAGACCTGGATGCCGGTCTCGTCCGTGTTCGCGTCGTCCAGGAAACCGGCCAGGGAATCCTTCTCCTCCAGCGCCGAGATCAGCTGTGCCGCCCGCTCGCCGTCCGCAAGCTCCGGATAGCGGAAAATGTTGGTGGCGCCGCTGGTGTAGATCTTCATATCCTCGTCGGTCTCCGCCCGGATCACCTCAGCGATGGTGTCGAGCACCTCGTTGACGATCTCGGTATGGATGCCCGCCTCTTCCTTGATATTGGAAATGAGGCCGAGATTGATGTCCGCCAGCGTCAGACCGTTGAGGCGGGTGTTCAGCAGCAGATTCAGCTTCAGCACCGTCTCCTCGTCGATCTCCTCGTTGAGATCGATGATGTGGTTCTTGACGATGTTGCCGTCGATCACCACCACGTTGAGGAGCTGCCGCGGATTCAGCTTGGACAGCTGGATGAATTTGACCTTGTTCCCCTTGTAGGAGGGCGAGGAGATCATCGTGGTATACTGGGTGTTGTTGGCGAGCATCCGCACCACCAGTTTCAGGATTTCCTCCATCCGGCTGGTCTTCGCGATCATCAGCGAATTCAGCGTGGTCACCTGCTGCGTCTTCTCGCTGACCAGGTTGTCCACATAGAAGCGGTAGCCCTTGTCCGATGGGATCCGTCCCGCCGACGTGTGCGGCTGCAGGATGTAGCCCATCTCCTCGAGATCGGACATCTCGTTGCGTATCGTCGCGGAACTCAGGTTCAGATCCGTATATTTGGAGATCGTCCGTGATCCGACCGGCTCGCCCGTGGAGAGGTACGTACGGATGATCGCATCCAGTATGGTTCGTTTTCTGGCGTCCAGTTCCACGGTCTGCTCCTTTCTCTTCGCTGTTAGCACTCGATAGTCTGGAGTGCTAATATTTACTATCCATACTATACTCCCGCCCTTTTCAGATGTCAACTGATTTTCTTACAAAATTCCGGCGTCCATCCGCCCGCTTTTCCGTCGATTTTTCATGCCTTTCCGCCGCTCTGCAGCAGGATTCCCGCCTCCGGAGGGCCGCTCTTCCGGGTTCATCCTGCCTTACGCGGAAGCCGTTCGGGACGAATGGCCCGCCTCCTGTACAAAGAAACAGGCTCTGAACTTCCTGTCCAGAGCCTGCTGCAGTATTTCCCTAATAATATCTGATCACCGCTCCTCGCGGAAATACGCCAGTCCCAGACTGGCCGGCGGCTGATTCTCCCTCTTGTTGCGGATGCTGGTGAAGATCAGCACGATAATGGTGACGATATAGGGGAGCATCTTGTAGAGCTCCTTGACGGACAGATTCTCGCCCGTGGGAAGGAACAGGTACAGGATGTAGAGCCCGCCGAAGAGGATCGAGGCGAAAATGCCCACGTCAGGCCGCCAGATTGTGAAAATGACCAGCGCGATCGCCAGCCACCCGCGGTCGCCGAAGGCGTCGTTGGACCAGACGCCGTTCATGTAGTCCATTACGTAGTAGAGGCCGCCCAGACCGGCGATCATGCAGCCGAGGCAGGTCGCCGCGTATTTGTAGCCGGTAATATTGATGCCCGCCGCGTCCGCGGTCGCCGGGCTCTCGCCCACCGCCCGCAGGTGCAGGCCGGTGCGGGTGCGCTTCAGCACGTGGGCCGCGATGAGAGCGATCAGGATGCCCAGATACGCCAGGAAACCGTAGGACAGGAACACCTTACCGAACCAGCCGGTGCTGTTCGCAAAGGGCAGGACCGTACGGAAGACATTGCTGGTCCTTGAGAGCGTGATCGAGGGAACGTCCGCGCCGGTCAGCTTGATGAGGGACCCGCCGAAGAAATTGCCGAAGCCCACGCCGAAGGTGGTCATCGCAAGGCCGGTCACGTTCTGGTTGGCGCGAAGCGTCACCGTCAGGAAGCAGTAGATCAGCCCCATGACGAGCGAGCCGAAGAGGCAGGACAGAAGGGGGATCCCCACTGCCAGCGCCGGATTCAGCGCTGCGGAGGCGACAACGGACCGCTCATAGAGGAAGGAGCCGATGACGCCGCTGATCGCGCCGACGTACATGACGCCGGGGATTCCCAGATTCAGGTTTCCGGCCTTCTGGGTAATGGTCTCGCCGGTGCTGCCGTACAGAAGAGGCATGCCCTGCGCCACGGCCCGGGGGATAAACGCCGTAAAATTAAGCATCTGCTCGCGCCTCCTTTCCCGCGGATTTCCGGAAATGCAGCTGATACCGGATGAAGAATTCGCTTCCGATAATAAAGAAGAGGATAATGCCTGTGAGGATATCCCCGTAGGACTGGTTCAGCCCGTAGATCTTGGAGATCTCCGCCGCGCCCTGGGACATGAACACCAGCAGGAAGCTGGAGAGCACCATGCCCAGCGGGTTGAACTGGGCCAGCCAGGCCACCATGACCGCGGTAAAGCCCTTGCCGCCGGCCAGAGTCGTGGTCAGGGTGTGGTCCGTGCCCGACACCAGCAGAAATCCTGTCAGGCCGCAGATCGCACCGGACAGGAGGAGCGTCCGGAGAATGACCTTTCCGACCTTAATGCCGACGTAGCGTGCGGTCGCCTCGCTCTCGCCCACGACCGAGATCTCATAGCCGTGCTTGCTGTAGGCCAGATAAATATACATGAACACGGTGAGGACCGCCGCCACGAGGACCGTCAGCAGATACCGGTTCCCGATCACCGGCAGCCAGCCGGCCTCTGTGGACTGGTTGATAATGCCGATCTTGCCGGAGCCCTTCGGGACTTCCCAGACAATAATATAATAGGCACAGAGCTGGATCGCCACATAGTTCATCATCAGCGTGAACAGCGTCTCGTTGGTGCCCCATCTCGCCTTGCAGAGAGCCGGAATTGCCGCCCAGACGGCGCCCGCCGCCACGGCTGAGAGGATCATGACAAGAATAAGGACCGGTCCGGGCAGCTGATCGCCCAGAAGGATCATACAGGCCGCCGTCGCCAGCGCGCCGATCAGGATCTGTCCCTCGCCGCCCAGGTTCCAGAAGCGCATCCGGAAGGCGGGCGTCAGCGCCAGGGAAATGCACAGCAGCACCGCCATTTCCTTGCCCATGGTCCAGCGTCTGCGCGCGGTCCCGAGACTCCCGGAAGCCATCGTCTGATAGAAATGAAGGGGATTGATGCCGGTGATGAGCCCCGTCACGACGGCGCAGACCACTGCGGCCAGGAGGATCGCCAGAAGGCGGACGCCCCAGGACTGCAGGGAACCCAACTCCTTCCGCTTCGTCATATGAATGAGAGGTTCTCTTTTAGCTGTCTGCACGTTCTTCCCCTCCTCCCACGCGGGTCATCATCAGTCCGACCCGGTTCTTGTCTGCTGTCCGTCCGTCCACGATGCCGCTGACTCTGCCGCCGCACAGCACGACGATGCGGTCGCACAGCTCCAGCAGCACGTCCAGATCCTCGCCGACGTAGATGACGGCGACGCCTGCCTTCTTCTGGCGGTTGATCAGGTCGTAGATCGTATAGGAAGAATTGATGTCGAGGCCCCGCACTGCGTAGGCTGTGAGAAGCACCGTCGGCGCGGAGGCGATCTCGCGGCCCACCAGCACCTTCTGCACGTTTCCGCCCGAGAGCCGCCGCACCGGGGTCGTGATGCCCGGAGTCAGGACCTCCAGGTCGTCCACCACCTGCTCCGCGAGCTTCCGCGGGGATTTGCGGTCCGTAAACGGCGACCGCCCCACCCGGAACGAGCGCAGCATCATATTGTCGGACAGATCCATATTGCCCACAAGGCCCATGCCGAGACGGTCTTCCGGCACGAAGGAGAGCTGCACGCCGAGACCGGCGATCTCCAGCGGCCCCATGCCGACAAGCTCGTGCTTCTCCCCGCTCTCGTCCAGATAGGAAATGCTGCCGCTCTCGCAGACCTGCAGGCCGGCCACCGCCTCCAGGAGTTCCTTCTGGCCGCTTCCGGAAATACCGGCAATGCCCAGGATCTCCCCGGAATTCGCGGTGAAGGAGACGTCGTCGAGCCTTTTGATGCCGTCCGCGCTTCTCACCGTCAGCCCCTCGATCACGATCCGGGGCTTCGGATCCACGGGATCGGGCCGCTCGATATTGAGCGTGACCGCGCGGCCGACCATCATATTGGTCATTTCCTGCGCGTTGGTGTCCTTCGTCATCATGTCCCCGATGTACTCGCCGTGGCGCAGGACCGCCACGCGGTCGGAGAGTTCCTCCACCTCGTGCATCTTATGGGTAATGATGATGATCGCCTTGCCGTCCTCCCGCATTTTCCGAAGGACAGCGAACAGCTTCTCCGTCTCCTGCGGCGTCAGGACCGCCGTCGGCTCGTCGAGGATCAGGATATCCGCCCCGCGGTAGAGGACCTTGACGATCTCCACCGTCTGTTTCTGGGACACGGACATCTCGTAGATCTTCTGATCCGGATCCACGTCGAAGCCGTAGGTGCTGCAGATCTCGCGGATCTTCTTCGCGGCCGCGGGGATATCCAGCTTTCCGGGCAGGCCGAGAATGATATTTTCCGTGGCGCTCAGGACGTCCACCAGCTTGAAATGCTGATGGATCATGCCGATCCCGTAGCCGAAGGCCTCACGGGGCGAGGAGATGGACACCTCCTGCTCCCCGATGAAGATCTGCCCCTCATCCGGGAAATAGATCCCGGAGAGCATGTTCATCAGCGTGGTCTTGCCGCTGCCGTTCTCTCCGAGAAGCGCAAGGATCTCGCCCTTATAGATATCGAGATCCACCTTTGAATTGGCGCAGACCGCGCCGAACGTCTTGGTAATGCCCCGCATTCTGACTGCAGGCATTCTGTTCTCCACCCTCATCCTCCTTCGCTTGTACGGTCCTGCAGGACCGGATATGAATCGCTCCGTATTCAAAAAGGCTTTTCCCCGCACGGGAACCGGAAGAAAGAAGCTCCTGTACGTGGAAAAGCCTCGGGGCAGCAGCTGCCCCGGGGCCTGTTCGTTCAATTGCGCAGTTCTTTAGTACTTCTCATCCAGAAGCGTGATGCCGTCGATTCTCAGATCGAAATACGGAGCGCTGCGGAACTCGGACTCATGGAAGTATCCGTCGGAGATGACTTCCGTATCCGGGGTGTAAGCCGGATCCGTGTCGACATCGGCCAGATAGGACTCAAGGGCCGCACCGTCCACAGTGAACGCAGCGGTATCGAAGACATGCGTCGTGCCGGCTTCCAGAGCAGCCTTGACTTCCGCGATCTTCTCGTCGGTGCCTTCCGCAGCGGCATTGCCGTTGACGTCAGTCAGGACGACAGAACCGGTCGCGATGGTGCCGGTCCAGTCAGCGTCGATCGCTTCGCCGTTCGCGGCGGCCTGGATGGCATATTCATAGTACGGCTCCCAGTCGATGCGGGAGGAGACGATGAAGGTGTTCGGGCAGGCTTCGATGGTGCTTCCGTTGTAGGAAACGTCCGGAACGCCGGCGGTCTCGCAGGCCGTCGGAGCGCCCATGGAGTCGGCGTGCTGGCTGATCAGGACGCAGCCGTCGTTGATCAGGTTGTTCGCGCCTTCCTTCTCGGCGGTCTCGTCATACCAGGAACCGGTGAAGGTGACTTCCATCGTCGCGCTCGGGCAGATGGAGCGTGCGCCGAGGAAGAAGGAGGTATATCCGGAAATAACCTCTGCATAGGTGTAGGCGCCGACATAGCCGATCTTCGCCTGATCCTCGGTGATATCGCCGTTCGCGATCATCTCGTTGAGCTTCATGCCTGCAGCCACACCTGCCAGATAGCGGCCTTCATAGATGGAAGCGAACGCATTGTGATAGTTCGGAAGGCCTTCGGTATGAGCCTTCGTGCCGGTGGAATGGCAGAACTGGACATCCGGGAACTCCTTGGCAGCCTGGATCATGAAGTCCTCATGGCCGAAGGAATCCGCGAAAATGATGTTGCAGCCCGCGTCGACCATGTCCGCGGCCGCGTCGTAGCACTCCTGGCCTTCCGGAACGTTGGTCTGCAGCAGATACTCTACGCCGAGCTTCTCGCAGGCAGCCTTCGCCGCGTTGATGAAGTTCAGGTCGTAAGTGGAGTTCTCGTCGTGCAGGGTGATAAAGCCGACCTTGATGTTCAGGCCTTCCGCAGCCGGAGCGGCCTCGGACTCGGCCGGTGCAGCCTCAGAAGCAGCCTCAGAAGCAGCCGGAGCAGCCTCAGACGCAGCTTCGGAAGCCGCCTCGGACGCAGCCGGAGCGGCGCTGCCGGCAGCCGGTGCGCTGGAGTTTCCGCAGGCACCGAGCACTCCTGCGCACAGGACCGCAGCGAGTAAGATACTCAGTCTCTTTTTCATAATTCTCCTCCTTTTTTGTTCGTTGAACAACAGTGAACGGAACGAAAAAAGCGGCCGGGGAGGCCGCTTTCCCGCTTCCGCAATCATCATATAGAAAAAGCGAAAGCTTGTCAATTTCAGGGACGCATTTTTTCCCGTCCAATCTGTAAACTTTGTAAAAAATGCCGGATTTTCGGCGTCTTCGGAAGGTTTCTCTCGCTCATTTTTCTCCGGCGGTCCGTCCTCCCGGGCCGAATGGCAGGATCTTACGCTTTTCCGCCTCGGTTGTATTTCCGTTTCCGGTTCCAGGACTTCTGCGCGCGTGCGGAAGAAGCGGCGCTTTTTTGCGCATGCTCCGCAGCTGCGGCCGCAGGATCCTTCGCGGACCGGCGGGCGCTGCGGATGCTGCCTTCTCCGTCCCGGGCGTCCTCCAGCTGCAGCTTCAGCTCCTTCATTTCATCCCGGAGCTCGGCGGCCATCTCGAAGTTCAGCTCCGCCGCCGCCAGGCGCATTTCCTTCTCCACCTTTTCGATCAGCTTCTGCAGTTCGCCGGTGCTCATATCCTCCGGGGCCTTCTCCAGCTCCCGCTGTCCCTTCGCCACCTCTTTCGCGATGGAAATGAGATCCCGCACCGCCTTTTTGATGGTCTGGGGTGTGATCCCGTGCTCCCGGTTGTATTCCTCCTGCAGCGCTCTTCTGCGCTCCGTCTCCCGGATCGCGCGGTCCATGGAGTCGGTGACGGAGTCCGCGTACATGATCACGCGGCCTTCCGAATTCCGGGACGCGCGTCCGATGGTCTGGATCAGCGAGGTCTCGGAGCGCAGAAAGCCCTCCTTGTCCGCGTCGAGGATCGCCACCAGGGTAATCTCCGGAATGTCGAGTCCCTCGCGGAGCAGGTTGATCCCCACCAGCACGTCGAAGACGTCGAGACGCATGTCCCGGATGATCTCGGTCCGCTCGAGGGTGTCGATATCGGAGTGCAGATAGCGGACCCGGATGCCGACTTCCTTCAGATAGTCGGTCAGGTCCTCCGCCATCCGCTTCGTGAGGGTGGTGATCAGCACCTTGTGATGCGCCTCCACCTCCTTGTGGACCTCGCCGATCAGGTCGTCGATCTGCCCCTCCACGGGCCGCACGTCCACCTTCGGATCCAGAAGCCCGGTGGGCCGGATGATCTGCTCCGCCCTGAGGAGCTCGTGCTCCTCCTCGTAGGTCCCGGGCGTCGCGGAGACGAAGAGCACCTGGTCGATCCGCTCCTCGAATTCCTGAAAATTCAACGGGCGGTTATCGAGGGCGCTGGGCAGGCGGAAGCCGTAGTCCACCAGTGTCGTCTTCCGGTTCTTATCGCCGTTGTACATGGCCCCGATCTGCGGAACGGTCTTGTGGGACTCGTCGATAATGATCAGGTAATCATTCTTATAGTAATCCATCAGCGTGTAGGGAGGCTGGCCCTCGACGCGTCCGGTCAGATGGCGGGAATAGTTCTCGATGCCGGAGCAGAAGCCGGTCTCCCGCAGCATTTCCACGTCGAAATCCGTACGCTCGACGATCCGCTGGGCCTCGATCAGCTTGTCCCGGCTCTTAAAAAAGGCCTCCTGCTCCTCCTTTTCCGCCTCGATCGCGGTGCAGGCGGCCCGGATCCGCTCTTCCGGCACCACATAGAACGAAGCCGGGTAGATCGCCGCGTGCATGAGCTCCGCCTTCACCTCTCCGGTCAGCACGTCCACCCTGGTGAGGCGGTCGATCTCGTCCCCGAAGAATTCCACCCGCACCGCGTACTCGCTGGTGTCCGCGGGAATGATCTCCACGGTATCGCCCTTCACGCGGAAGGTGCTGCGGTGAAAATCGATCTCGTTCCGCTCGTACTGCATGTCGATCAGCTCGCGGATCAGCGTGTCCCGGTCCTTCTCCATGCCCGGCCGAAGAGACACCATCATGTTCATGAAGTCGTCCGGCGCGCCGATGCCGTAGATGCAGGACACCGAGGCTACGATGATCACGTCCTTCCGCTCCGAGAGCGCCGACAGGGCCGACAGCCGCAGCCGGTCGATCTCGTCGTTGACCGCCGAATCCTTCGCGATGTAGGTGTCCGAGGAGGGCACATAGGCCTCCGGCTGGAAATAGTCATAGTAGCTGACGAAGTACTCCACCGCATTTTCCGGAAAGAACTCCCGGAATTCGCTGTAGAGCTGGGCCGCCAGCGTCTTGTTGTGAGCGATCACCAGCGTGGGCTTGTTGAGCTGCTCGATGATGTTCGCCATGGTAAAGGTCTTGCCGGAACCCGTCACGCCCAGGAGCGTCTGGGCCTGGTTCCCCTCGCGGAAGCCGGCGACCAGCTGCCGGATCGCCTCCGGCTGGTCACCGGTGGGCTGATATTCCGAGTGCAGGACAAAATGATCCATCCGTATTCCCCCTTAATAGGAAAAAAGGCTGTCTCCCCGTTTCGGAGACAGCCGTAAAATACCTGTTCTGTTATACTTCCACGTGCTTGCGGACCGTAATAATGGAGCCCGTCAGGCCGATGCCGATGCCCAGGACCAGGCTGACCGGCAGCAGGTAGTAGAATACCTCCTGCGTGGAGGGCAGCATGCCCATCATAGAGGACATCAGGTCGAACCGGGACAGGAGCCTTCCGATCAGCCAGTTGTAGGCCCCGTAGAGGATCGCCAGCGGAAGCGCCGCGCCGATGAGGCCCAGGACCAGTCCCTCGACGATGAACGGGGCCCGCACGAAGGCGTCCGTGGCGCCGATCAGTTTCATGATGCCGATCTCATCCTTCCGGACCGAGATACCGACGTTGATGGTATTGGAAATGAGGATCACCGAGACCACCAGAAGGATCGCGATCACCACGATGGAGACCGCCGAGAACATCCGGTTGAAGCTGCGCAGCGTATTCACCGCGCCGGAGGACTGGTTCACCTGCCGCACGCCCTCCATCTGCCGGATCTCATCGACCACGGCGTTCTGGTTCTCGATCAGGTCCACCTTGACCGTGTAGCTGGCGGAATTGGCCAGCGGGTTGTCGGAAAAGCCCTCGGCCAGCTCCGTGTTGTTGCCCAGGTACTCCTTCTGGTAATTCTCCCAGGCTTCCTCCGCGGAGGTGAAGGTCACCTCCGTCACATGATCGAGACCGCGGATCGCTTCGCCGATCTTGTCGATGCGGTCCTCAGACAGCCCCTCGTCGAAGAGCACGGTGACGCCGACTTCCTCTTCCAGCGTCCGGACCACCGAATTGATATTCATCAGGATCGAGAAGAACACACCGAAGATGAAAATGCAGACCGTCATCGTCGCGATGGACGCGACGGAGAACATCTGGTTCCTCCCGATATTCTTGATTCCCTGTTTGAAATGGTATAAGAGCGAACTAGGCCTCAATGTAACCACCTTCCTCTTCGTCATGCGCCACGACGCCGTGCTTCATGGTGATGACGCGTTTATTGAACTGATTTACCAGGTCGCGGTTGTGGGTCACCACCAGCACCGTCGTCCCCTGGTTATTGATCTCCTCCAGCAGCTTCATGATATCGTAGGCGTTCCGCGGATCCAGGTTTCCGGTGGGCTCGTCCGCCAGAAGGATCTTCGGCTTGTTGACGATGGCGCGGGCGATCGCCACGCGCTGCTGCTCGCCGCCCGAAAGCTGCGGCGGAAGAGACTTGTATTTCTCGGCGAGACCCACCTGGCGGAGGGTCTCGGGGACACGCTTTTTAATGATCCGGCCGGGCTTCTCCACGACATGCTGGGCGAAGGCCACATTTTCATAGACGTTCCGGTCATTGAGCAGGCGGAAATCCTGGAAGACCACTCCGACTTCGCGGCGGTAGGACGGGATCTGGCGGTGCTTCATGGTATTGAGCACGCGGCCGTTCACCGTGATGATGCCGCCCGTGGGATCCAGTTCCTTGAGGAGCAGGCGGATCAGCGTGGATTTGCCGGATCCGGATTCGCCCACGACGAAGACGAACTCGCCCTCATCCACGTGAAGCGTAACCTCATCAATTGCCCGCAAGCCCTTCTCGTAGGTCTTACTTACGTGGTCAAGATCAATCATAATAACCTCCCAAAATCAATACTCCAGTGTTTCCATATATTTCATGTACTTGACGACCATCAGCGCGATCTTGAAGGTGATGGCGTCGTCAAAGACGCGGAGATCCAGCCCGGTGCTCTTCTGGAGCTTGTCCAGACGGTAGACCAGGGTATTCCGGTGGATGTACAGCTGGCGCGAGGTCTCCGAGACGTTCAGGGAATTCTCGAAGAACTTGTTGATGGTCGCCAGGGTCTCCTCATCGAAATCGTCCGGGGACTTGTCGGTAAAGATCTCCCGGATGAACATCTTGCACAGCGGGATCGGCAGCTGGTAAATGAGGCGTCCGATGCCGAGCTGGCTGTAGGCGATGATATCCTGCTCCTCGAAGAAGATCCGCCCCACGTCGAGCGCCATGCGCGCCTCCTTGTAGGACCGGGAGACTTCCTTGATCTCGTTCACCGGATTGCCGTAGGCCACGTGGATCCGTCCGTGGTCGCCCTTCTCGAGGGCGCTCACGATATGGTCCGCGACCTCCGCCATGCGCGAAGCGTCGTCCCCGGCCTCCAGCTCCTTGATAATAATGATGCTCTTTTCATCCACTGCGGTGATGAAATCGTTCTTCGAGCGGGCGAACAGGGCCTTCACGGCCTCCAGCGTGCTGTAATCCTTGCTCTGCTCGGATTCCAGGATGTAGACCACCCGCCGGGCCTCCGCGGCGATGTGCAGCCGCTTGGCGCGGTTGTAGACGTCCACCAGCAGCAGATTGTCCAGCAGCAGATTCTTAATGAAATTGTCCTTATCAAAATGCTCTTTATAGGCGATCAGCAGGTTCTGGATCTGGAACGCCGCCATCCTGCCGACCATCTGGGTGTTCTCGCCGCCGGAGACGATCACCACGTACTCCAGCTGGAAATCGTCATAGACCTTGAA
This sequence comes from uncultured Eubacteriales bacterium, assembly GCA_900320575.1. Taxonomy (GTDB): domain Bacteria; phylum Bacillota; class Clostridia; order Lachnospirales; family Lachnospiraceae; genus Chordicoccus. The sequence continues at coordinate 3,381 of ONST01000140.1, read as the reverse complement.
ATACAGGGAACCGTGGATCTCCTGGGAATCCGCCTGGGACTCCGCGAAGCTCACCACGTCGCTCCTGCTGACCGCGGGATTCGGCGTCGTGGAGGCTACGGCACGGCCCTCCAGATCCGCGATGATCAGCTCGCATTTTGTAATTCCTCTGATACCGTTGATCGTATCCTGCAGAACCAGATTCGATATCATCTCTTCACCTCCGAACGGGGCGTCCCCCGCTTTTGTGAAAAATTACATAAAGAATGGCTATATCATACATCAATATAGCCAAAAAGGGAAGGATTTTTTCGATTTTTTAACAATTCCTTAATACTCTCGAAATCCGGGCGTAATCTCTCTCAAACCTCGAACAGCAGGTCCGCGTAAGTGGGGACCGGCCAGAGCGCGCGGTCCACGAGCGGCTCGGCCGCGTCCACGGGCGTACGCAGGGCGTTCATCGCCGGGACCACCTCGTCCCGGTAGAATACGGCCTGGGCGCGGCCCTCCGGCAGGCGCTCCGCTCCTTCGAGTTTTTCCGCCAGGGCGCACTTCGCGTTCTGGGCCTCCTTCACCAGGCCGTTCAGCCTGACCAGCATCTCTTTTTCCACGTCCGCGGGAAGACCGCACTCCTCCACGGCGCGGGCGGTCTTCGCCAGCACGCCGCAGTAGCGGATCATCGCCGGGATCAGCTCCCGTCCGGCCATGTCGATCATGGTACGGGCCTCGATCCGGATATCTTTGCTGTAGGTGTCGTACTTGACCTCGATGCGGCTCAGGAGCTCGGACTCCGAGAACACGCCGAACTCGTCAAAGAGCCGGACCGCCTTTTCCGTCGTAAGGGCCGGGATCGCGTCCACCATGGAGCCGATGTTCGGCAGTCCGCGCCGCTTCGCCTCGTGGACCCAGGAATCGGAATAGCCGTTTCCGTTGAAAATGATCCGCTGGTGGGCGGTGGCGTACTCCTTGATCAGGTCGTGCACCGCCGAACCGAAGTCCTCCGCCTGCTCCAGCACGTCGCAGGCGTCCCGGAAGGCCTCCGCAACGATGGTATTGAGCACGGTATTGGGCGGCGCGACCGAATCGCGGGAGCCCACCATGCGGAATTCGAATTTATTACCCGTGAAGGCGAAGGGTGACGTGCGGTTCCGGTCGGTGGCGTCCCTGCGGACCTCTCCCACGTTCGCGATGCCGGTGCGCAGCCGCTCCCCCTTGATGGTGCTCGCGGCCCGTCCGGTGGCGACCAGCTGGGAGATCACATCCTCCAGCTGCTCCCCGAGGAAGACCGAGATGATCGCGGGCGGCGCCTCATTGCCGCCCAGGCGCAGGTCGTTGCCTACGTCCGCGGCGGATTCCCGCAGCAGATCCGCGTGAGTGTCCACCGCCTTCAGAATGCAGGTGAGCACCAGCAGGAACTGGATATTCTCGTGGGGCGTGGTGCCCGGATCGAGGAGATTGACGCCGTCGTCCGTCATCAGGGACCAGTTGTCGTGCTTGCCGGAGCCGTTGACGCCTGCGAAGGGCTTTTCGTGCAGCAGGCAGCGCAGCCCGTGGCGGGTCGCCACCCGTTTCAGGGTCTGCATGATGATCTGGTTGTGATCGACGGCGACCGTGGCCTTCTCATAGACCGGTGCCAGCTCGTGCTGGGCCGGAGCCGCCTCGTTATGCTGGGTCTTCGCGGGAACGCCCAGCTTCCAGAGTTCCCGGTTCACGTCCCTCATATAGGAAGCGATGCGGGGCCTCAAAGTCCCGAAATAGTGATCGTCGAGCTCCTGCCCCTTCGGTGCGGCCGCGCCGAACAGCGTCCGGCCCGTGAACACCAGGTCCGTGCGTTTTAAGTATTTTTCGCGGTCCACGATGAAATACTCCTGCTCGGGACCGACGTAGGGCGTCACATGCTTCGCCTTCGTATTTCCGAAGAGGCGCACGAGCCGCAGGGCCTGCTTGTCGAGGGCCGCGATCGAGCGCAGGAGCGGCGTCTTCTGGTCGAGCGCCTCTCCCGTATAGGAGCAGAAGGCCGTGGGGATACACAGTGTCGCGCCGGCCTCGTCATGCCGCACGAAGGCCGGTGAGGTCATGTCCCAGAGCGTATAGCCCCGGGCCTCAAAGGTCGCCCGAAGGCCCCCCGACGGGAAGGAAGACGCGTCCGGCTCTCCCTTGATCAGTTCCTTTCCGGACAGGGACATCAGCACCTTGCCGCTGGGCAGCGGCGCGGAAAGGAAGGCGTCGTGCTTCTCCGCCGTGACGCCCGTCAGAGGCTGGAACCAGTGCGTAAAATGCGTGGCTCCCTTCTCCAGGGCCCACTCCTTCATCTCGTGGGCGATGACGTCCGCCGTCTCGAGGTCCAGTGTCTCGCCCTCCTCGATGGCCCGCTTCATTTTCTGATAGGTCTTCTTCGGAAGGCGGACCTGCATCACCGTGTCGTTGAATACATCCTCTCCGAACAGTGCGCTCACATCAGTCAGTTCGTTATTCATGGTCTGCCTTTCCTTCCTCCGAAGGTCTCTCCTGTCCGCGGTCCAGCATGATCCGCACGCCTTCCTTCCGGTTCGTGATCGTAACGGTCCGGTCATCGCCGCCGTATTCCCCGTCCAGGGTCCAGGGGAGCGGCTCCGGCGACTCGAAGGAGATCTCCGATGTCTTGTAGATATCGATGAGCTGGGTATCGAAATTCCGGGTCAGGATCGCACCCACGATCTGCTGGAGATCCATCAGATTCTTGGGGTCGCGGATCAGCATGACCTCGAACATTCCGTCGCTTAAGTGCACCTCCTTGTCCGTGAAGAGCAGGTTCTTCATGCCGCCCACGGAAAAGGAATTCGTGACCATCCCGTAAATATAGGAGTGGGTCATCGTGTGGCCGTTCACCTGCACCTGCATGCGGAACGGCTTCACGTCTCCAAGCTTCTTCGTCGCCTCCAGCAGGTAGGCGAAATGCCCCAGGCTGTTCTTCATCCCCTGGTCCGTGCTGTAGGAGACGTCCGTAAACGCCCCGAACGCCGCCACATAGATAAAATAGCGGTCGTTGAAGCAGCCGACGTCGAAGCCCACCGGCTCGCCGCCGAGGATATCGCCGACTGCCGTAAGAATATCACCGGAGAGCCCCAGAGAAGCCGCGTAATCGTTGGTGGAGCCGACCGGAATATAGCCGACGGGAATATCCTGCCCGTTCCGCATGAGTCCGGTCACCACCTCGTCCAGCGTGCCGTCTCCCCCGGCCGCGACGATCAGCTCATAACCCGGCTGCAGATTCGTGATATGGTCCACGGCATCGCCGTGGGCCTGGGTCGGATAGACCTCCACGGTGTAGCCGCCTTTTACGAACATGTCCACCACGGGCCCCAGTTTCTCCAGGAACTGGCCCTTCCCTGCCCGCGGATTATAAATGAGAAGCATTCGATG
>ONST01000045.1 GCA_900320575.1 uncultured Eubacteriales bacterium | reverse complement strand
GAGGGCGTGCCCATCGCCCGCAGGCTCAACGAGCTGGGGATCAGCGCCTTCATCGTGTATTACCGGGTGAAAAAGCTGGCGCGCTATCCGGCGCCCCAGGAGGACCTGGCAAAGGCGGTCCGGACGATCCTCGCAAGAGCGGAGGAGTACCGGATCGATCCGGAGAATTATTCGGTCTGGGGATCCTCGGCCGGCGGGCATCTGGCGGCGAGCTTCGGGACGGAGAGCATGGGATACCCCCTGTACGGCCTGCCCAGGCCGGCTGCGATGGTGCTCACCTACCCGGTCATCTCTCTTCGGCCGGAGCTGACCCACAAAGGGACGCACGACAACCTGCTCGGCGCGGACGCGGAGGAGCAGGACGAGCATTTCGCGAGCATTGACGAGCAGGTCACCGCGTCCTATCCGCCGACCTATATCTGGTGCGGAGACGCGGACAAAACGGTTCCTCCGGAAAATACCCGCCGCATGGCGGCGGCTCTCGCGGAGGCCGGCGTGCGGCACATGTGCGACATTTTCCCGGGCGTGGACCACGGCGTCGGTCCCGGAACGGGGACAAAGGCGGAGGGCTGGATCGACCGGGCGGTATCCTTCTGGCTGGGCTGATCGTCCGGGGAAAGACTATTTTTTCAAAAAGGAGAAGAAAGATGCAGTACAGAAAGCTCGGCAGGACAGAGCTGATGGTCAGCGAGATCGGTTTCGGCGGGGAGTGGCTCGAGCGCCATGAAGAGGCGGAATCTGTGGAGCTTGTGCGCTACGCCTCGAAGCAGGGGATCAATATCATTGACTGCTGGATGCCGGATCCGAAATCCCGGGATATTATCGGAAAAGCCATGGAGGGAAACCGGGAGCGGTGGATCGTTCAGGGACATATCGGATCCACCTATCAGAACGGGCAGTACGTCCGCACGAGGGACATGAAGTTCGTTCCTGCGGCTTTCGACGACCTGCTTGTGCGCCTCAGGACCGGCTATATCGATCTTGGAATGATCCACTATGTAGACTCGGAGGAGGACTGGGAGATCTGCATGAACACGTCTTATATCGGTTATGTGCACTCTCTCCGCAAGGACGGCGTCATCCGCCACATCGGACTGAGTACCCATAACCCGCGTATCGCGAAGAAGGCTGCGGAATCCGGTTTTATCGAGATGATCCTCTTCAGCATCAATCCGGCCTTCGACATGCATCCGGCGACGGAGGATCTGGACAGCATGTTCGGGGAATACGACGCCTCCCTGTCCGGTATCGACCCCGAACGGGAGGAGCTCTACCGGCTCTGTGAAACACGCGGCGTGGGCATTACGGTTATGAAGGGCTTCTTCGGCGGCCGGCTGTTCGACGCGGAGCGGTCCCCCTTCGGGACGGCATTTACGCCGGTGCAGTGCATCCATTATGCGCTCACGCGGCCGGGCGTCAGTTCCATTCTGTGCGGCTATGACACAAAGGAGCAGGTGGACGAGGCCCTCTCCTACGAGACCGCGGATGATGCGGCGAAGGACTACGCCTCCGTCATTGCCGGCGCGCCCCTTCACTCCTATGCAGGGCAATGTACCTACTGCGGCCATTGCCGGCCCTGTCCGATGGACATCGATATCGCGATGGTGAATAAGTTTTATGATCTGGCGGTGCAGCAGGAGCAGGTGCCGGAGAGCGTACGCGCACACTACGAGGCGCTGGGCGCGACTGCCTCTGCCTGTGTCGGCTGCAGGGACTGCGAGGAGCGCTGTCCCTTTGGCGTTTCGGTGGCGGAACGCATGGAAAAGACGGCGAAGCTGTTCGGCTGCTGAATCCGTAAGAAGGACTCCCGCCTCCAGGTGGAAGCTTTTCTTCTGAAGGGTGATGGTTTCTTCGACGTGGGGGAAGATTCGCTTGCTTCAGCGATCCGAAGGGCAGATCCGCTTGCTTGGGCGCTGCCTGGTAGGCCGCGGGAGCGCATCAAGCCAAATTAGGGTCTACTGTCCGGCAGGCCGCTGAGGAGTATGGAGCCATTATACAGCCTGCACACGGACGGCCCGGAGGAAAGGAGCATGTATGTCTGCATCAATTGAACTTCTGACGATCGGCACCGCTCTCGTCGATTCCATCATCAAGGGCTTTGATCCGAAGCCAGTCTCCGCGTCGGGCTACCGGGCGGAGTCCGGGACCTTAAGCGTCGGCGGGGAGGCTGTCAACGGAGCGATCGCCGCTGCGAAGCTGGGCGTCCGCACCGCCATTCTCTGTTCCCTGGGAAATGACAGCGCCGGAACGCTGGTCACGGCGGCTCTGGAAGCGAACGGTGTGGATACCGGGCGCATCGTCCGATCGGACGAACATCCGACTCCTGTCACCACGATGTTCGTGCGGGACGACGGCTCGCGGCAGTCCATCACAAATACCGCCCACCGGTATCATTTTCATCCGGAGCGCTTTCTTGGAGATTTGACCGGCGTGCGTGCGGTTGTCCTGGGGTCGCTGTTCCGCGCGCCTTTTGATGATCCGGAGGTCATTTCCGCAGTCCTGAAAGCAGTAAAATCGCAGGGCATCCTGATTGCCGCAGACACGAAGCTGCCAAACTTCCGGTTTCTTTCCCTTGCGGATCTCAAAGAAGTTCTTCCGCTCATCGACTATATTACGCCCAACGAGGACGAGGCCCGCTATTACACATCAAAAAGTGATCCGCAGGAGATGGCCGAAGTCTTCCTCTCCTCAGGCGTGAAAAATGTCATTATCAAGCTCAGTGCGAAGGGCTGCTATTTTCAGAATGCGGAGAGGTCCCTTCGGCTTCCGCCCTTACGGGTCGAGGCTGTCGACGCCACCGGGGCCGGAGACACCTTCCTTGCCGGTTTTCTCGCTTCCCTTCTGAACGGCGCGTCCGTGCAGGAGGCGCTTCTGTTCGCCAACGCCTGCGGGGCCATCTGCACGACGAAGGTCGGTGCAGCGGCGGCGCTCAGGGACCGCGCGCAGGTACTGCATTTTCTGGAGAGTCACAGGGAGTGAAGCGAAGGATGGGCGGCTTTGTCTGCCCATCCGGTCAATAAGGCCGGAGAGTGTGCTC
>ONST01000247.1 GCA_900320575.1 uncultured Eubacteriales bacterium | reverse complement strand
TTTTATGCAGTACAGAAATGACAGATCAGGCGAACCGGTCTCCCTCCTGGGCTACGGCTGCATGCGGTTCACGCGGAAAGGCGGAGGGATCGATCTGGACAAGGCCGAGCGCGAGCTCCTGCTGGCGAAGGAGCTGGGCGTCAACTATTTTGACACCGCCTACATTTACCCGGGGAGCGAGGAGGCGCTGGGAACGATTTTCGAGCGCTGCGGGATCCGCCCCGAGGTGAAGATCGCGACCAAGCTGCCCCAGTATATGATGAAGAACATCGGGGCCGTGGAGCGCTGTTTCCGGGAAGAGCTGAAGCGCCTCCGGACCGATTATATCGATTATTATCTGATGCACATGATCACGGATATCTCCGAGTGGCGCAAGCTCGAGCAGATGGGCATCCGCGAGTGGATCACGGAGAAAAAAGCGTCCGGAGCGATCCGGAATCTGGGCTTCTCCTTCCACGGGAACACGGAGATGTTCCTGCAGATCCTTGACGCCTATGACTGGGACTTCTGTCAGATCCAGTACAACTATCTGGATGAGGTGAGCCAGGCGGGGCGCACCGGCCTTCAGGCCGCGGCGGAAAAGGGGATTCCGGTCATCATCATGGAGCCGCTCAGGGGCGGAAAGCTGGTCAGTCTTCTGCCGGAGGGAGCGAAACAGGCGATCGCGGAGGATCCGCAGGGGAGGAGCGCCGCGGAGATCGCGCTGCGCTGGCTCTTTGACCAGAAGGAGGTCACCTGCGTGCTGTCCGGCATGAATTCGGAGGAAATGATCCGCGAGAACTGCCGGATCGCCTCGGAGACGGAGGCCGGGTCCATGACGCCGGAGGATTTTGCTCTCGTGGAGAGGCTGAAAGCGGAGATCGGCCGCAGCATGAAGGTCGGCTGCACCGGCTGCGGATACTGCATGCCCTGCCCGAAGGGCGTGGATATCCCGGGCGCCTTCCGCTGCTACAACCGGATGTATACCGAAGGGAAAAAAGCGGGCCGCTGGGAGTATTTCCAGACCGTGACCGTGCGGAAAGAGCCGGCATTTCCTTCTCAGTGCATCGGCTGCGGAAAATGCGAGAAGCACTGTCCCCAGGGCATCGCCATACGGGAGGAGCTGAAGAACGCGGACCGGGCGCTGCGCCCGCTTCCCTACCGGATCTTCGGGACGGCAGCGCGGCTTTTCGTGATGGGAGGCCGGAAAGAAGGGACGAAGGCACGCGCCGGGGCCGGCAGAAAACGCTCCGGGCGGGCAAAGAAGCACTGAGCGGAAAGAGGCGGAACATCGATGCGGACGATTCTGATCGGGGATCTGCACGGATGCCTGCGGGAGTGGGAAAAGCTCCTTGCTGCGTGCGCATTTCGGGAAGAGGAGGACCGGCTGGTCCTTCTCGGAGATCTGATGAACAAGGGAAGGGATTCCTTTGGGGTGTGGCAGAAGGCGGAGAAACTGAAAGAGCGGATGGGAGAGCGGTTCGTCTGCGTGCGCGGCAATCACGACGACCTGCTGCTTCGGGCCGCGCTCCATCCGGAAGAGAAATACCTGCGGTTCTATCACGGCGTGCCGGAGACGGAGCTGTCCTTCCGGGAGGGAGGACAGCCGCTCTCCGCCTGTGCGGCGTTTCTTGCGGACCTTCCGTACTATGCGGAAACGGAGCATTTCTTCTGCGTGCACGCGGGGCTCCGTGCGGAAGATCCGGCGGAAGAGGATCCCCGCGTCCTTCTCTCGGACCGAACGATGCAGGGCGGACCTGCCTATGGCGGGAAGCTGGTGATCGCCGGACACGTTCCGGGCGCGTCTCCGCTCTACCGGGCGCCGTCCGGGGAGCTTCTGTCCCTTCCCTGCGGGCAGACGCTCACGCTTCCGGAGCACGGCTATCTCTGCCTGGATACCGGATGTGTATACGGAAATGCGCTCACCGCCATGGTGACAGACGGAAAAACATACCGGCTGTGCGCTGTGCCGTCTTCCCGCAGGTCCGGAAGGACTTATTCGTCCCAGCCCTCGTAGAGGCGGACGGTGACGCTGATAGTGCGCACCTCGTCTCCGGGCAGAAGATCCAGATCCTCGGTGTCGGAGATCGAGGGCAGGTCGGTGAAATCGTCCTCCAGCTCGACCATGATCCAGTCGCGCTCGGCCTCAATGGCCAGATCTACGGCCTCGTCGAGGGTCCCCGCGGTGACGGAGCAGTCGG
>ONST01000024.1 GCA_900320575.1 uncultured Eubacteriales bacterium | reverse complement strand
GGGGACGAAATGGGCCTCGGGAAGACCGTCCAGGCCATCGCGGCGATGACCGCTCTGAAGGCCGCCGGAAAGACGCATTTTCTGGTGATCTGTCCCGCGGGGATCCTGCCGAACTGGTGCCGGGAGATCACGGGAAAGAGCATGCTGCGGGCCGTGCGGGTGCACGGAGCGGACAAGCTGGAAGCCTTTGCTTCCTGGAGAAAGAACGGGGGCTGCGCGGTGACGACCTACGAGACCACGGACGCGCTGTCGCTGCCGGAGGAGTTCCGGTTCGATCTTCTGGTCGTGGATGAGGCTCATTATATTAAGAACCCGGGGACGAAACGGAGCTTTAACGCCCGCCGTCTCGGGGCGCATACGGAACGGATGCTCTTTATGACAGGCACGGCGCTCGAGAACCGTGTAGACGAAATGCTGTCACTGATCGGGATCCTGCAGCCGGAGACTGCGGAAAAGCTCCGGGATATTGCTTTTCTGTCCTCTGCGCCCCAGTTCCGGGACGCGGCCGCTCCGGTGTATTACCGGAGAAAGCGGGAGGACGTGCTGCGGGAACTCCCGGATAAGATCGAGACCCAGGAATGGTGCATTCTCACAGAAGAAGAGGAGAAGCTGTATGAGGCGGCGGTCCTGTCCGGGAACTATGCCGGGGCCCGCCAGGCGTCTTGGACGGTGCCGGATCTTTCGCGCTCCTCGAAGGCGGAGCGGCTCCTTCAGCTCCTCGCGGATGCGGAGCAGGAGGGAAGAAAGACCCTGGTCTTTTCTTTCTTTTTGGAACCCCTTCGGCGGATCCGGGAGCTGCTGGGAGAGAAATGCCTGCCGCCCATCACCGGAGCGGTCGCACCGAACCGCCGTCAGCAGATCATCGAGGCGTTCGACGCCGCGCCGGCGGGTGCGGTCCTTCCGGCCCAGATCCAGGCCGGCGGGACCGGTCTGAATATCCAGTCCGCCTCCGTGGTGATCCTGTGCGAGCCCCAGCTGAAGCCCTCCGCGGAGAATCAGGCCATTTCAAGGGCCTACCGCATGGGGCAGGCCCGGAAGGTGCTGGTCTGCCGACTTCTCAGTGAGGATACCGTCGACGAGCGGATCATGGAAATGCTGGCGGACAAGCAGGATATTTTCAACGCCTTTGCGGATGAATCCGCAGCCGCAGACATGGAGCGCGGCTGCGGAGACATCGGAAACGAGACCTTCGGCGAGATCATGCGGGAGGAAGCGGAGCGGATCCGCGCGAAGTACGCATAAAGAGACGTTAATCCGGGAAGAGGGAGGCGCGCCGCTTCTCCCGGAGCGATCCTCCGTCTCTGCCGTAGCGGACCGCCATCAGCTCAGCCGTAATGCCGATCCCGATCTCCGCGGGCGTCTGTCCGCCGATATCGAGCCCGACGGGGGCGTAGATCTCCTTCAGCTGCTCATCGGTATAGCCCAGCTTCCGCATGTTCTCGAAGATCGGGAGGAATTTGTGCTTCGCGCCGAGCATGCCGACATAGGCGGGCTGCAGCGGCAGGACGGACGCGAGCGCCTCTCCGTCCCCCTTGTGGGACGAGGTGCACAGGACGAAGTATCCCTCAGGGGCGATGGGTACCGGAGAAAGATCCGCGTAACTCTCGATGCGGATGACCCGGTCCGCCAGAGCCAGTCGGTCCATGTAGGCCGAGGTGTCCCGGGTGTCGAGGACGGTCACGTGAAATCCCGCCGCTTTGGCGATGGGGATGACGCCCTGGGCGACATGTCCCGCGCCGAGAAGATAGAGACGGGGAAGAAAGTCCTGCGGCTCGATAAAGACGCTGAGGGATTTGACGCAGTCCGCTTTTTGGGGATCCTCGTCCTCGGCGTAGACCTTCAGCAGCGGCGCGCCGCTGCGGATCGCCGCAAGCGCGTCGCCGATCACCTGCTGTTCGGTCCGGCCTCCGCCGACGGTGCCCTCCGTTTTCCCGTCTCCATAGATCAGCATTTTCGTTCCGGCGCCTCTGGGCGCACAGCCGATGGTCCCCACGACCGTCGCCAGTGCGCAGGGGATCCCTTCCTTTTCCGCCTCGATCAGGGCTTCGTAGATACGGCTCATCTGATTTCCTTCCTTTCAGTGAAAAATGCAGGCAGTATCCTGCCGGATGACGTTTCTGTGTTTTTTATTTTACCAGACCGGCGGAAAAATAGAAAGAATCTCAGCCTTTGTTAACAGTTCGTACATATGGTTTTTCCGCGAAATATGATACAATACAGATATCACCAGACAACACCGGATGTTTCGGCAGCAAAAAGAAGATGAGGGCATACGGATGGACATGCGGCGGTTCGGCGAATCAATTGCAAAGGCGAGAAAGAAACGGAATCTGACACAGGAGGAGCTGGCTGCCCGGATCGGGGTCACGACCCAGGCGGTGAGCAAATGGGAGAACGGCCATAATCTCCCGGACATTGAAAATGTGATGCGCATCGCGGAGATCACCAATACGCCCTACGCGCACCTTTTCGGGGCGGCAGCGGATCCGGTGGACCACCGGAGCATGAACATCCGCGCGCGCATTTTCAACGAGGACAATATGTTCACGCGGATGCGGGCGCTCACGCTGGCGGAAGGGCTGACGGAGACCTACCGGGCGCTGTCCTTCATGCGCAGGCAGCACGTGGGGCAGTTCCGGAAGCAGGCCCGCTATTCCACGGAACTGATCCAGTACATCGCGCATCCGCTGACGATGGCCTGCCAGGCGCACGCGGCCGGGATCCGCGACGACGCGCTTCTGTCCGCGATCCTGCTGCACGACGTCGTAGAGGACACCGGCGTCTCGGCGGAGGAGCTGCCGTTTTCCGGGGAGGTGCGTACGATCGTCGATCTGGTCAGCTTCTCCGTTCCGGAAGGGCAGACGAAGGCGGAAGCGAAGAAGGCCTACTACGAGAGGATCCGGAACAATGCGAAGGCCTGCGTCGTCAAGCTGCTGGACCGCTGCAACAACGTTTCCACGATGGCCGGGAGTTTCCCGCGCGGGCGCATGGTGGAATACATCGAGGAGACGGAGCAGTACATCCTGCCTCTGGCCTCCGTCCTGAAAAATGAGTATCCCGAGTACAGCGATCTGGCCTTCCTTTCCAAGTACCAGATCCTGAGCGTTCTGGAGACCATCAAATATCTGATCACAGAGTAAAGGAGCATTCCAATGGGAGCAAAAGCACAGAAACAGATGATGATCAGCGCACCGCTGATGACGATCGTGGAAAGACTCCGGGCCATGGGTCCGGTCCTGAAGTATTCGTTCCTCTCCGAGACGCCGACGCCGAACGGGGGAGCGATGTTCCGTTTTTCACACAAGGTCTCGCTGACTTCCTGGGGCGAGAACGTGACGGTCACTGCCGCACCGAACGGAAATGAGACCGTAGTCATGATCCGCTCGGAGTGCGCGCTTCCGACCCAGCTCGTGGACTGGGGCAAGAACAGCCATAACTGCGGGGAGATCGCACAGTATCTGGCCGCGGGCCTTACGGCCAGGGATCTCTGAGAAAAAGCATCGATCAGTGGAGGCGGCCTGCATCGGCAGGCCGTTTTTTGAGCGAAAAGACCGGAGAGCAGGCGCCGTGCCTGCACGGGCGGCGGTCCGGCAGAAAAATTTCAGTCCTGTCAAGATATTTTACTTGACAGGGTTTCCGCGTTCCGCTATAGTATAGAGCGTCTGCGAATGATTTGCGTAAGGAGACCCGTCCGCTATGGAGAAGATCTATCAGGAAGCCCTGCTTTTTGATTTCTACGGAGAACTCCTGACCGACAGACAGCGGGAGATCTTCGAGGAGGCCGTTCTCAACGACTATTCTTTAAGCGAGATCGCGGAGGAGCGCGGCATCAGCCGGCAGGGCGTCTTCGATCTCGTGCGGAGAGCAGGAAAGACGCTGGAGAGCTACGAGGAGAAGCTCCGGCTCGTCCGCCGGTTTCTTGAGATCCGCCGGAAGGTGGAACAGATTCAGGAGCGCACGGCGGATAAAGAGATCCGTGCCCTCGCATCGCAGATCCTGGAGGAATTGTAGATGGCATTTGAGAGCCTTACGGAAAAACTTCAGAATGTATTCAAGAAGCTCCGCAGCAAGGGCGTTCTGACCGAGGCTGACGTCAAGGAGGCCATGAAAGAGGTCAAGATGGCGCTCCTGGAGGCCGACGTTAACTTCAAGGTCGTAAAGCAGTTCACGAAGACCGTGCAGGAGAAGGCCATCGGCGAGGACGTGATGAACGGCCTGAACCCGGGCCAGATGGTCATCAAGATCGTCCGCGACGAGCTGGTGTCCCTCATGGGCTCCGAGCTCACCGAGATCCCCCTCAACAAGACCGGGATCACCGTGATCATGATGGCAGGCCTTCAGGGCGCCGGAAAGACCACGACCGCGGCGAAGCTCGCCGGGAAGTACAAGGCACAGGGAAAGCGTCCCCTTCTGGTGGCCGGCGACGTCTACCGCCCGGCGGCCATCCGCCAGCTGGAGATCAACGGCGAGAAGCAGGGAGTTCCGGTCTTTTCCATGGGCGACAAGAAGAGCCCCGTGGATATCGTGAAGGCGGCCTGCGCCCACGCCGAAGAGCATAACAACAACATCGTTCTCGTCGATACCGCAGGAAGACTGCAGATCGACGAGGATATGATGCGGGAGCTCTCCGAGATCAAGTCCCAGGTGCACGTGGACTTCACGGTCCTTGTGGTGGACGCCATGACCGGCCAGGAGGCCGTCAACGTGGCGAAGACCTTCACGGACCGGGTCGGCATCGACGGCGTCATCCTGACCAAGTGCGACGGCGATACCCGCGGAGGCGCGGCGCTGTCCATCAAGGCCGTGACCGGAAAACCGCTGCTCTACGTCGGCATGGGAGAGAAGCTCTCGGATCTCGAGCTGTTCTATCCGGAGCGCATGGCCGGCCGGATCCTCGGCATGGGCGATGTGATGAGCCTCATCGAGAAGGCGCAGGCCTCCATCGACGAGGAGCGCGCCCAGGAGATGCAGAAGAAGCTGAAGAAGATGTCCTTCGGCTTCGACGACTACCTTGAGAGCATGGCCCAGATGCAGAAGATGGGAGGCCTCGAGAGCGTCCTGTCCATGCTGCCGGGCATGAGCGCCCAGATGGGCGATATTTCCGCGATGATCGACGAGAAGCAGATGAAGCGTACCGAGTCCATCATTCTCTCGATGACTCCCGAGGAGCGGGCCAATCCCGATCTCCTCAATGTATCGCGCAAGAACCGGATCGCGAAGGGCGCCGGCGTCGACATCAGCGAGGTCAACCGTCTCGTCAAGCAGTTCACAGAGGCCCGGAAGATGATGAAGAAGATGCCGGGCATGATGAACGGAAAGGGACGCGGCGGACTGTTCGGAGGAAGAAAGGGCGGTTTCAAACTGCCTTTCTGATATAACATGCAAAACGCATAAAAAGAACATTATTTTTCAGGAGGAACAAGTATCATGGCTGTTAAAATCAGACTCAGAAGAATGGGAAAAAAGAAGGCTCCTTTCTACAGGATCGTCGTTGCGGATTCCAGATCTCCCAGAGACGGAAGATTCATCGAAGAGATCGGCACCTATGATCCGACCAAAGAGCCCAGCGCTTACACCATCGACGCCGAAGCGGCGAAGAAGTGGCTGAACAACGGCGCGCAGCCGACCGACGAAGTCGCCAAGCTTCTGAAGATCGCAGGCATTGAGAAATAAACGGGCATCCGTTTTCATTTACCGATAACACGAGGTGTATCATGAAAGAGTTAGTGGAAGTCATCGCGAAGGCTCTTGTTGATCACCCTGAGGAAGTGGTTGTTACGGAGACGGATCTCGGTGACAGCATACAGGTCGATCTGAAGGTCGCCGCTGCCGATATGGGCAAGGTGATCGGCAGGCAGGGGCGCATCGCCAAGGCGATCCGCTCCGTCGTCAAGGCCGCGTCGACCCGTACAGACAAAAAAGTGGTTGTCGAAATTTCTCAATGAGTGATCAGGGATAATCATGCTTGACAGATTTGAAATTGGCGTCATTACGTCGTCTCACGGCCTCAAGGGGGACGTGAAGGTCTACCCGACGACGGATGACGCCAGTCGTTTTTATGAGATCGGCGAGGTGCTCCTGGAGAGCGGGAGGGTCCTGGAGCTGGAGGACGTCCGTTTCTTCAAGGGGCGTCCGATCGTCAAGTTCCGGGGACTGGACCGCATCGAGGACGTGGAGGCGCTCAGAGGGCAGAGCCTCTATGTGACCCGGGAAAATGCCGCTCCGCTTAAGGAGGGCGAATTCTATATCGGGGATCTGGTGGGCTGCCGCGTCTTCCTGGAAGACGGGAGCCTTTACGGGGAACTGAAGGACATCCTCCGGACAGGAGCCAACGACGTGCTGGAGATCGTACTTGCGGACGGGTCGGAGAAGCTGATCCCGATGATCCCGTCCTGCGTTCCGGAAGTGCTTCCGGAGGAAGGGCGGATCGTCGTCCGTCCCATGCGGGAGATCTGACAGATGGAATACTATGTACTGACCCTCTTCCCGGAGATGATCGAGCAGGGAATGAACACCAGCATCATCGGACGGGCGATCGAGGAGGATATTCTGCACCTGAAGGCGGTCAATATCCGCGACTACACGAACAGCAGGCACGGCAAGACCGATGATTACCCCTACGGCGGCGGCGCCGGCATGGTAATGCAGGCCCAGCCGATCTACGACGCCTACCGTTCGGTCGCGGACGGTCTCAGCTACCGGCCGCGGGTGATCCATCTGACCCCCCAGGGGAGGGTCTTTGACCAGGAGATGGCGCGGGAACTGGCGCTCGAGAAGGGCCTCGTGTTCCTTTGCGGCCATTACGAGGGGATCGACGAGCGGGTGCTGGACGAGATCGTGACGGACAATGTCTCGATCGGAGATTTCGTGCTCACTGGAGGAGAGCTTCCGGCGATGTGCATGATGGACGCGATCGCGCGGATGATCCCCGGCGTGCTCCACAATGAGGAATCCGCAGAGGACGATTCCTTCGGGGACGGACTGCTGGAATTTCCCCAGTATTCCCGTCCGGAATGCTGGAACGGGATCCATGTGCCCCCGATCCTTCTGTCTGGCGATCACGCGAAGGTGGACGCCTGGAGACGGGAACAGTCGCTGATCCGCACGGCCCAGAGGCGTCCGGATCTTCTGGAGAAGGCGGCGATCAGTCCTAAAGAACGCGAATTTGTCAAGAATTATCTTGCAAACAGGGATGAACAGTAGTATAATTTCATTTGCTGTTAAAAAATAAGAAGATGGTCCGCTGTCCGGTTATCCGATTCCGGTTAAGAACGTCCGATATAAAAAAGGAGAAAAATCATGAGCGACATTATTAAGCAGATCGAGGATGCGCAGCTGAAGTCTGACATTCCCGCTTTCCGTGCCGGCGATACCGTCCGGGTACACGGCAAGATCAAGGAAGGTAACCGCGAGAGAATCCAGGTGTTCGAGGGCGTCGTCCTGAAGAGACAGGGCGG
>ONST01000254.1 GCA_900320575.1 uncultured Eubacteriales bacterium | reverse complement strand
GGCGAGGATGTCTGCAGCGGAACCTCGAAGGCCAACAGCGCCATTGCCCACGCAGGCTTTGACGCGGAGAGCGGCAGTCTCATGGCAAAGCTGAACGTCCGGGGAAATCTGATGATGGACGAACTGTCAAAGGAACTGGATTTCCCCTTCAAGCGCATCGGTTCGCTGGTAGTCTGCACGAATCCGGAGGAGAAGGACCATCTGAACGATCTTCTGGAGCGCGGCGTCAGGAACGGAGTCCCGGGCCTGCGCATCGTGGAGCGGGAAGAACTTGTAGAGATGGAGCCCAATATCTCAGACGAGGCCTGCGCGGCGCTCTACGCGCCCACCGGCGGGATCCTCTGCCCCTTCACCATGAACATCGCGATGGCGGAAAATGCGGTGCAGAACGGCGCTGAGATCCGGCTCAATACCGAGGTGACGGATATCCGCCGCGAGGAGAATCATTTCGTACTTCTTACCAGTCAGGGCGAGATCCGCACGAAGTGGGTCGTCAATGCCGCCGGCGTCTACGCGGATCAGATCCACAACATGGTCTCGGAGAACAAGATGAAGATCACCCCCAGAAAAGGGGAATACTGTCTTCTCGACAAGAGCGCGGGAACGCATGTCAATCATACGATCTTCGCTCTTCCGAACAAGATGGGCAAGGGCGTCCTGGTCACTCCCACGGTCCACGGAAATCTGCTGGTGGGCCCCACCGCGAAGGACATCGACGACAAGTCCGGAACGAATACCACACTTGACGGCCTTTCCGAGGTCACGGAGAAATCCGGCCGCACTGTGAAGAACATTCCGCTTAGGGACGTCATCACTTCGTTCGCCGGGCTCCGCGCCTTTGAGGAAGGGCACGAATTCATCATCAAAGAGCTTCCGGACGTACCGCAGTTCGTGGACTGCGCCGGCATCGAGAGCCCGGGCCTGACCTCCGCGCCGGCCATCGGCGAGATGATCGCGGAGATCGTTTCCGGCCGCATGGGACTTGCGAAGAAGGACAATTTCGATCCGGTCCGCAAGGGCATCCTCAATCCGGCGAACCTCTCTCTTGAGGAACGGAACGAGCTGATCCGCGAGAATCCGGCCTACGGCAACATGATCTGCCGCTGCGAGATGATCTCCGAGGGCGAGATCCTGGATGCGATCCACCGCCCGATCGGCGCGCGGTCCCTCGATATGGTCAAGCGCAGGGTCCGGGCAGGCATGGGCCGCTGCCAGGCGGGCTTCTGCTCTCCGCGCACCATGGAGATCCTGATGCGGGAGTGCCCGGAGGTCACGAAAGAAAATGTATCTAAATTCGGCGGCGGATCCACGCTGCTTGTCGGTGAAAACAAGGATCGGATCTGAGTCTTTGGCGGAGGAATGACGGCTATGAGAACAAATTACAGAATCGTTATTATCGGAGGAGGCCCCGCAGGCCTTGCCGCAGCTATTTCCGCGAAAGAGAGCGGAGAGGACAGCGTCCTGATCCTGGAGCGTGACCGGGTGCTGGGCGGCATTTTGAATCAGTGCATCCACAACGGCTTCGGCCTCCACACCTTCAAGGAGGAGCTGACCGGCCCCGAGTACGCCGCACGTTTCATTTCCCGGGTCGAGGAAATGGGCATCGAGTACCGGCTGAACACCATGGTCATGAATATTTCTCCGGATAAGGTGATCACGGCCATGAACCGCACCGACGGCATGTTCGAGATCCAGGCGGATTCCATCATCCTGGCCATGGGCTGCCGCGAGCGTCCCAGAGGAGCCCTCAACATCCCCGGCTACCGTCCCGCGGGCATTTACACCGCAGGAACGGCCCAGAGACTGGTCAATATCGAAGGCGAAATGCCCGGACGCGAGGTCGTGATCCTCGGCTCCGGCGATATCGGCCTCATCATGGCCCGCCGCATGACGCTGGAAGGCGCCCACGTGAAAGTGGTCGCCGAGCTGATGCCCTATTCGGGAGGACTCAAGCGGAACATCGTCCAGTGCCTGGATGACTTCGGCATTCCGCTCAAGCTCAGCCATACGGTGGTGGATATCGAGGGCAAGGAGCGCGTGACCGGGATCACCAT
>ONST01000074.1 GCA_900320575.1 uncultured Eubacteriales bacterium | reverse complement strand
CCGTCCGGCGGTGATCCCGATATAAAAGAGACTTCCGTAGAAGGCGGCTTTCTCCGCCGGTATTCCCTTAAAGAGATGCAGATAACTGCTCGCCCACAGCCCGGCCGTCGACTCCACCGCGCAGTAGCAGAAAAAGCAGACCATGACTTCCCTGACTCCCCGGAAGCTGACGATCGTTCTCAGCGGAATGAGTTTCCGATCCTCTTCTCCGCCTCCCGCCTTTGTCTCTTCCGTTTTCCACAGGGAAAGCGTCAGGAAGAGAACGGCCGTAAGAGCCAGCTGCAGAAGCCCGATGATGCGGTAGCCCAAAGTCCAGCTCCTGCCGCCTGCCAGCACCTGGCCCATGACATACGGCCCGGTCATGGCACCGAGCCCCCACATGCAGTGGAGCCAGCTCATGTGCCGGCTCTCATAATGCAGCGCCACATAGTTGTTGAGCGCGGCATCCACGCTGCCGGCTCCCAGTCCGTAGGGGACGGCCCAGAGGCACAGGCTGAGGAACGAGCGGCTGACGGAGAAACCGAACAGGGCCGCCATGGTCATGGCGACACTGAAGGCCGTGACCTTTCCGGTCCCCAGATATTTGTTCAGCCGGTCGCTCTGCAGACTGGAAACGACCGTCCCCGCAGCGATGATCATGGAGACGATCCCCGCATAGGAGACCGGAAGTCCCAGTTCCGGGTAGATCGAAGGCCATGCGGCGCCCAGGAGCCCGTCCGGCAGGCCCAGGGAAATAAAGGACAGATAGATAATCAAAAGCAGCAGCTGAAACACAGTAAACTCTCCCGATGATACAAATATACTCCGCCTGCAGTTGAATTGGATGGGCAGGCAAAAGCCGACCATCCTGCGCGATACGCGCCTCTTACAGAAAAAGCGGAGACCAGAGTCTCTGCTTTTTCTGTATGCCGTCTCAGGCGAGGATGAATTTTTCGATGATCTCCGCGAGACCGTCATGGTCGCAGTCGGCTTCCGTGATATAGTCCGCGGCCTCCTTGCATGCGGGGACGGCGTTGGCCATCGCGCAGCCGACTCCTGCCGCCTCGATCATGGAAATGTCGTTTTCCTGATCGCCGGCGCTCACGGAGTGCTCCACAGGAATGCCGGTAAGGCCGCACAGATACCGCAGCGCGTCTCCCTTCGTCACCCCGGTCGGCAGCACCTCGAGCAGGTACGGACTCGAGAAGAAGCAGTTGAGGCCCTTATCCGAGAACCGTCTGAGGAATTCCTCCCGGATGCGTACGAGGCGGTCGTAGTCGTGCAGGTCGATCAGCAGGCATTTTTCCGGCGGAACGACGGCCGATCCGGGCAGTCCCGGCTCTTCCCTCCAGGGAATGTGCGTCAGATTGATATAAAAGTCCGCCTCCTCCGTATAGGCCGGAACAAGCAGCATATCATCGTCATAGGTCTGGCAGTAGACCTCCATCTCCTTCGCGAAATCGAAGATCTCCTGCAGCTGGACCAGAGGGATCGCTTTCTGGAAAATGGCTTTCTTCTCCCCGCAGTCCCAGACGAGGCCCCCGTTATAGCAGGAGGCGTAAAAGCCCGGGCCGTCAAAGCCGAGCTTCCGGATGAGCGGCATGGCCGCGGGAAGCGGCCGGCCGGTATTGAGCACGATCCGGTGACCTGCGGCAAGGGCGGCGTCGATCGCCGCCCTCGTCTTTTTAGTTACTTCCTTCTTCCGGTTGAGAAGGGTGTCGTCAAGATCTGTAAATAATATTTTCTGCGTCATATCACATTGCCGGTGTCCAGTAGTAGTTGTTGTAGAGGTCCGTGATCCGGTAAGTCGCCCGGCAGTTCTCCGGGTGATCGAGGGCCACATTGGAGATCTCCATGTCCGCGCTCAGGGTGGTCTCCTCGCCGAACAGGTAGTTGTTCTCAAAGGTGCCGTCCGCATAATAGTAGTCGCAGATGAAGTTCACCGTATGGCCGGCGACAGATTCGTCGTCGATCGGGATCAGTTTGCCGAAGGTAACGCCCTCTTCTTCCGAGAAGACCTGAGTGGTCACGACACCGAGAACGGAACCGTAGGGATCCTCGTCGGTAAACTGCACGACGATGCGGACCGGCGTCTGGGTGCCGTCGTCCTCCGTGAACAGGGCGGGAATGCCGCCGGTGATCGCGTAGGCGCCGTCGCTGCCGCTCACCGCATTCATCAGGTAGTAGGGGACGATCTGCCCGTCTAGCGCGAGCCAGGTGCCGTTCCAGCCGGCGATCAGGTCGCCGTCGTCGTTAAAGGTGTAGCTGTTGTCGAAGCCCAGGTCGATGTAGCCGCCCTCGCCGTCGTCATAGAGCAGATTCAGCTCCAGACGCTCGATGAGGCTCCACTCCTCTTCGCTCAGCTGCATCACGCGCTCTCCGTCCTTCTCGGTCCAGACGATGTGCGACTGGTCGAGCGTGGTAGCCGCCAGATCCTGCGCGTTGTCCTGGATCAGCTGGGTATCCAGCCAGGAGGAATTGTCCGCCGTCAGCTCACCCACGGAGCGGCCCTGCGCCAGTCCTCCGCCGGAGGAGAGGTAGGAGCCGAGGAGCTCGCTCAGGAGATCATAGCTGCCGTTCGAGGAATAGCTGCTGCCGGCCGTGCCGCCCACCAGCTGGTCGAGCGGGCTCGAAGAGCCGCCAGCGGAGATCTGCCCGCCGGCCGCCAGAGACGCGAAGTTCTGGCAGGCCTTGATGTAGCTGCTGTCGAGGCCCATCTTGCTGTAGGTGGAAAGAATCGTGTTCACGTACCGCATCTTCCGGTACGGGAAATAAATGGACACGCCGCGGGAGTTGGTCATATCCCGGCTGGTCACGTTGTATTTCACGATGCTGCGCAGCACCTCTGCGAACTGTTGGCTCTCGGTATTGCCGAGCTTGTCGCAGAAGGTGATGAGGTCGATCTGGTCGATGCCCGAGGAGGTGCCGAACTCCCGCGAGGACGCGCGGGCATTGGCTACCTGACGGTAATTCTGGGAGCCGGCCATCTGCGCCAGGGCCGCCGAGAATTTGCTGAAGGATTCCGGAACGGTGCCCGAGAGCTCCGCCAGATCGATGATCGACAGCGTAGTGGAGCCGCCGCGCTTCTGCTGGTTATCCTGCACGAAGGTATCCGCCAGGGTCTTGCCGAAGCTCAGGGTATCCGCGGAAGAATTCTGAGACAGCTGGGCCAGCCAGTTCGTGTAGTACCAGCCGTAGCCGGGCTCCGTCTCCTCGGAGGCGATCAGGTAGTCCGCGTAGGGCTCGCAGGCGATGGCGGTCTCGAGGGTCGCCATCAGGCAGGCGTCGAAGCCGATGAAATCGAACTTGCAGCCGCCCTCGGCAAGGGCCTTCGGCAGTTCGTCCGCGGTAATGGAGCCGCTGTTCGGGTATTTCTCGTCGTAGCCGTAGCCGGAGAGGGTCCCGCCGCCGTGATCCCAGCAGATGAGGCCGTAGCGGTCCGCCGGATAGTT
>ONST01000162.1 GCA_900320575.1 uncultured Eubacteriales bacterium | reverse complement strand
TTCCCGGTCTTCCGCAGCTTTTCGGCGGGCTTTTTTCCCGCCTCGAGCACAGTGACTTCGCCTCCCGCATCCGCGCAGGAGACGGCCGCGGCCAGGCCCGAAGCGCCTGCGCCGATGATGATCACCCGGTTCTGTTCTGCCATGAAACTGTGCCTTTCCTTATTCCGGAAGCGTAAGTAGCCCTTTGTCCTTCATGCACTGCAGGGCGGTGAGAATGCCCAGCTTTGCCGAAGGCCAGGTCAGTCCTCCCTGGAAATAGACCGTATAGGGCGGACGGATCGGACCGTCTGCGGAGAGCTCGATCGAGGAGCCGCTGACGAAGGCGCCGGCGGCCATGACCACCGGATCTTCGTAGCCCGGCATGTCCCAGGGCTCCGGCGTCACGAAGGAATCCACCGGAGCGGCCTTCTGGATCCCCTGGCAGAAGGCGACCACGCCCTCCGGAGATCCCAGCGTCACCGCCTCGATGATATCGTACCGCTCTTCCTGTCCGTCCGGGAAGACCGGAAAGCCGAGGCGCTCAAATATGTTGGCGGCAAAGACGGCGCCTTTCAGCGCGGACGCCGTGACCACCGGCGCCAGGAAAAAGCCCTGGTAGAAGGAGGGATTCAGAGTCAGCGAGGGTCCGACTTCGCTGCCCAGGCCCGGACAGGTCAGGCGGAAGGAAGCATTTTCCACGCATTCCTTCGTTCCTGCGATATATCCGCCGATCGGCGCGAGCCCGCCTCCGGGATTCTTGATCAGAGAACCGACCGTCATATCCGCTCCCACGTCGCCCGGCTCGATCCGCTCCACAAATTCTCCGTAGCAGTTGTCCACCATGCAGATGATGTCCGGCCGGACCGATTTGACGCAGGCGACGGCCTCGCCGATCTGCTCCACGGAGAGGGTCTTCCGCGTCTCGTAGCCCTTCGAGCGCTGGATCGCGACCAGCTTCGTCCGGTCGGTGATGGCGCTTTTTATGGCCGGCAGATCGAAACTGCCGTCCGGAAGCAGCTCCACCTGGGAATAGGTGACGCCGTATTCGGCGAGTGACCCTCTGGAAGGCCGGATACCGATGACCTCCTCCAGGGTGTCGTAGGGCTTTCCCGAGACGGACAGCAGCTCGTCGCCGGGGCGCAGATTGCCGAACAGCGCGATCGCCAGCGCGTGCGTCCCGCAGGCGATGAGCGGACGGACCAGCGCCGCCTCCGTGTGGAAGGTCTTCGCGAAGACCTGCTCGAGAGTGTCCCTGCCGAGATCGTTGTAGCCGTAGCCGGTCGTTCCGGTGAGGCAGGCTTCGCTGACGCGGCACGCGTGCATCGCGGAAATGACCTTCAGCTGGTTGTATTCCGCTGTTTCGTCGATCGTCCGGAAGCGGTCTTCCAGCTCCGCCTCCACCTTCTTGCCGAAGGCAAAGACATCTGCATCGATGCCCAGCTCCCGGTAAATCGTTTCTCTTGTCATAAATGAAAATGCTCCTTTGTGATGCGCAGGGCCTCTGCGAGGATCTGCGCGCTGTCATTGTCAAAATCTCCGCGCATCAGGCGGACCGTACCGGGGATCCGGTTGAACCAGGTCTCCTGGCGCTTGGCGAAATGGCGGGTATCCCGCTTCAGGATACGCACGGCCTCCGCAAGATCATATTCCCCGTCAAGATACGCGAGGATCTCCTTGTATCCGAGTCCCTGCATGGAACTGTTCCTGCGCGTGAGCCCGCTGTCCTTAAGCTTCTGCACCTCTTCCACAAGGCCCGCTTCGATCATCCGGTCCACTCTCCGGTCGATCCGGCGGTACAGGTTTTCGCGGCCGTCGTCCAGATAGAAGAACAGCAGGTCGTAGGGCGTCGGACGCGCTTTCTCCCGCGCATTGTGGACCGAGATCTTCTCCCCGGTCTCCTCAAAATATTCGATGGCGCGGATCACGCGCTTCCGGTTGTGGGGGTGGATCGCCGCTGCCGCCTCCGGATCAACGGCAAGAAGACGCGCGTGAAGGGCTTCATCCCCGTTCTGCTGCGCAAATGCCCAAAGCTCCTCCCGAAGCTGCGGCCTTGCCCCCTCCTGGGAAAAATCGATGTCCCGGACCACCGCCTGGATATAGAAGCCGGTGCCCCCGCAGAGAATGGGGAGGCGTCCTCTTCCGCTGATCTCACGGATGGCGGCCTTCGCCTCTTCGGCGTAGCGGGCCGCGTCATAGGCCTCGGTCGGATCCGCCGTATCGATCAGATGATGGGGCACGCCCAGCATTTCTTCCTTCGTCACCTTCGCGGAGCCGATATCCATGCCGCGGTAGACCTGCATGGAATCCGCGGAGATCACTTCTCCGTGTACCGCGCGGGCAAGTCCCGCGGCGATCTCACTCTTTCCGACCGCGGTCGGTCCCGCGATCACGATCAGCGGCTGAGCCATATCACACGATCCTCTTGAACTTCTTTTCCAGATCTTTCCGGGTAAATTCGAGGATCGTGGGCCGCCCGTGCGGGCAGTGATAGGGATCCTCGAGCGTCATCAGCTCGTCGATCAGCGCCTCCGCCTCCTTCGGGGAGAGCCGGCCGCCGCCCTTTACGGCAGCCTTGCAGGCCTCGGTCGCCACTTTTTTTACATAGATCTTCAGATCCTGCACATTCCGGCTCACTTCCAGATTATCGAGAAGCTCCCGGAAAAGCTGTGCCGAATTGAGGCCTCCCAGATAATAGGGGACCTCCGAGAGCGCGTACTCTCTTCCACCGAAGGGCTCCACGGTGAATCCGAGGGCCGCGAAGGCGTCCCGGTACTCGCGGATCAGATTCTCCTCACCCATGCTGAGGGAAAGGATGAGCGGCGGGCTCACCATCTGCGAGGTGACCTCACTGTTTGCATAGGCGCTCATGAGCCGCTCGAACAGCACCTTTTCGTGGGCCGCGTGCTGATCGATCAGGAACATCCGGTCCTCATACTCGAGGATCCAGTAGGTGGAAAAGACCTGGCCGACGATCCGCCGCATGGGCTTCGCGCGCTCGGACAGGACCGAATCCCCGAGGGTCAGCTGTTCATAAGTATCGGGAAGAGAGACTTCCTCCGCTCCGGGCGCTGCCGGCTGCTTATCCTCCGGGCCCGGGACCGGTCCTGCCCCCGCCCCCTCTTCGCTTTGCGCATCCGCTCTTAGGGCGGAAGGGCTGTAGGGATCGGTGCGGTCGCGGAGCACGCCCGCGGCAAGGATGCGTTCTCCGGGGAACGGCTCCTGCGCCGCCGGGACATATTCCGGCTCTTCTCCGGAGACCGGAAGCTCCTGCATCTGCGCATTCTGCGCCGGCTCCTTTGCCTGAGCAAGCGCCCGGGTCTCGAAGGGCTCCGGCTTCCGCTCCGTGTCAGCGGCCTCGTGAAGCTTTGCCTCCGCAAGATGGGCCGGGACCGTCATATTCCGGCCGGCGAGCGCGTCCTTTACCGCTTCCGAGAGCAGGCGGAAGACCCTCCGCTCGTCGGAGAAACGGACCTCCATCTTCGTGGGATGGACGTTGACGTCCACCTCCTTCCCGTCGATCTGCAGGAAGAAGCAGGTGAAGGGGAACTGGTGCTGCATGAGCTTCGTCCCGTAGCCCTCTTCGACAGCGCGGGAAATGATCCGGCTCTTCACATACCGCCCGTTTACATAATAGTTCTCATAATTCCGGCTGCTCCGGTTGACCGTCGGCAGGCCGATGAAGCCGCTGACAGACATTCCCCCGTCCTCAGCGTTCAGAGGGATGAGCTGTGATGTCAGATCCCTCCCGTAAATGCTGTAGACGGCGTCCTTCAGGCTGCCGCTTCCGGGTGACGTGAGCCGCGTATGCCCGTTCACCAGGAACTGGAAGGCGATCCCCGGATTCGACAGCACGAGCTGTTCCACGCAGGCCGAGACGTGCGCCGCCTCGGTCATGGCGCTTTTCAGGAATTTCGCGCGGGCCGGCGTATTATAAAAAAGATCCCTTACGATGACTGTCGTCCCCTCCGGAGCGCCGATCTCTTCCGCGGCCGCCGGATGCCCGCCTTCGATCGTGTAGCGGAAGGCAGAGAGCGAGTCCGGCGTCCGGGTGATCATTTCCATGCGGCTGACCGCGGAAATGCTCGAGAGCGCCTCCCCGCGGAACCCGAGAGAGTCAAGGCTCGAAAGATCCGCCGCGGAGACGATCTTGCTGGTCGCGTGCCGGAGGAAGGCCGTCGGCACCTGGTCTTCCGGGATGCCGCCTCCGTTGTCCGTGACGCGGATCAGGCGGATCCCGCCGTCGCGGATCTCCACCGTGATCCGGTCTGCGCCGGCATCAACGGCATTTTCCGCCAGTTCCTTGACCACGGACGCGGGCCGCTCCACGACCTCTCCTGCCGCGATCTTGTCTATGGTCGCTTTATCCAGTACCTGTATCTGCTTCATCCGTTCTTCCATCTGTTTTTCAGCCTGTTCTGCAGCCGGTAGAGCTCGTTGAGCGCGTCGATCGGCGTCAGGTTCTGCACGTCCAGCTCTCCGAGCTCCCGGATCACGTCCTGGTCGGAGACAGTGTCGAAAAGCGACATCTGGGTCAGGTCCACCTCGTCATAGTGGACCGCCTTCGCCTTCCGCGTGCTCTTTCCGGTGACGGACTCGATCGCTTCCGTGATATCCGCCTGCGAGAGCTGCTCCGCGAGCTGGTCCGCCCGCGCGAGCACCGCCTCCGGCACGCCGGCCAGCCGCGCCACCTGGATGCCGTAGCTCTTGTCGGCGCCTCCCTTGATGATCTTGCGAAGGAACACGATGCCGTCTTCCTTCTCCTTGACCGCGATGCAGTAATTCTGGACGCCGTCGATCTTGCCCTCGAGCTCGGTCAGCTCGTGATAGTGGGTCGCGAACAGCGTCTTGGCTCCGATCAGCTTTTTATCCGCGATATATTCCACGATGGCCCAGGCCAGGGACAGTCCGTCGAAGGTCGAGGTACCGCGGCCGATCTCATCGAGGATCAGCAGGGAATCCGCGGTGGCATTCCGCAGGATATTCGCGACCTCCGTCATTTCCACCATAAAGGTGCTCTGGCCGCTTGCCAGGTCGTCCGACGCGCCGACTCTTGTGAAAATGCGGTCCACCAGGCCGATCTCCGCGGAGTCCGCCGGCACGAAGCAGCCGATCTGGGCCATCAGCACGATCAGGGCCGTCTGCCGCATATAGGTGGACTTGCCGGCCATATTGGGGCCGGTGATGATGGAGATCCGGCGGTTCTTTCCGTCGAGCACCGTGTCGTTGGGCACGAAGCCTCCGTTCGGGATCATACGCTCGACGACCGGATGGCGCCCGCCCTTGATCTGGATCTTTCCGCTCTCTGTGATCTTCGGGCGCACATAGCGGTAGCGGCGGGCGATCTCCGCAAAGGAGGCCAGCACGTCAATGGCGGCCACCTCGCGCGCGGTCTTCTGGATGCGCGCGAAATTCTGCGAGATCTCCTCGCGGACCTCCGAGAACAGCTCGTACTCCAGCGCGTTCAGCTTGTCCTCCGCGCCGAGGATCAGATCCTCCAGTTCCTTCAGCCGCGGCGTCGTATAGCGCTCCGCCCCCACCAGCGTCTGTTTTCTGGTATAGGTGTCGGGCACCAGCTCCTTGAAGGAATTGGTGACCTCGATGCAGTAGCCGAAGACCCGGTTGAACTTCACTTTCAGCGTATGGATCCCGGTCTTTTCCCGCTCTTCCGCCTCGTAGGCGGCGAGCCACTGCTTTCCGTCGAGCCTTGCGGCCCGGTAGCGGTCGACTTCCTCGCTGTAGCCGTCCCGGATGATCCCGCCCTCCTTCATGGCAAGCGGCGGATCGTCGCGGATCGCGGAAGAAATGAGCTCCGTCAGATCCTCCAGCGCATCGAATTCCTCCGCCGTTTTCCGGAACCAGTCTTCCGGCAGGGCGGAAATCACGAGCCGGATATGGGGAAGCATTTCGAGAGACGTTCGCAGCGCGATCAGGTCCCGGGGATTGGCAGTCCGGTAGCTGATGCGGCTCACGAGCCGTTCCAGATCGTAGACCGGATTCAGATATTCCCGCAGCTCTTCACAGCTGATCAGATCGTCCGTCAGAGCCGAGACCGCGTCAAGCCGCCGGTCGATCTCCTCTTTGCGGATCAGCGGCTGCTCCACCCAGCTCCGCAGCATGCGCGCGCCCATGGCGGTCTTCGTCTTGTCGAGCACCCACAGCAGCGAGCCGCGCTTCTCCTTTTCGCGCAGCGTCTCCACCAGCTCGAGATTCCGCATGGTCTGGGTGCCCAGCACCATGTAGGCCTCGGTGTGGTAGGGCGTGATCCGGGAAATGTGAGACAGCTCCGTCTTCTGCGTCTCCAGCAGATAGGAAAGCAGGGCGCCGGCGGCGCAGGTCCCGGTCGGATAGAGATCGAGCCCCAGCCCCTCCAGGGACTGTACGTGAAAATGATCCTTCAGAAGGGTGCTGCAGGAGAGCTCCGAAAAATAGCGCTCGTCCATGGGCTCGATCAGGACGCGGAAGCGGTTCTTCAGATCAGCGGTATCGAGACCGGACATCAGAAGCGCCTCGTTGCAGATCATCTCGGACGGCGCGTAGCGGTTGATCTCGTCGAGAAGCTTCGCGAGCCGGTCGGTCTCGGTCACGCGGAATTCCCCGGTGGATACGTCACAGGCGGCGATCCCGAAGCGGTCCGAGGTGCAGTAGATCGACATAAGAAAATTATTTCTGCCTTCTTCTCCCGCCTCCACGTTCATCGAGGTGCCGGGCGTCACGACCCGCGTCACCTCCCGTTTCACGAGCCCCTTCGCAAAGCGGGGATCCTCCACCTGGTCGCAGACCGCCACCTTGTGTCCGAGGCGGATCAGCCGGCCGATATAGGTGTCCACCGCGTGATAGGGGACGCCGGCCATAGGGGCCCGCTCCGGAAGGCCGCATTCCTTCCCGGTGAGGGTCAGCTCCAGTTCTTTGGAGACGGTCTTCGCGTCGTCAAAGAACATTTCATAAAAATCGCCGACACGATAAAGAAGAATACAGTCGCTGTATTCTTCCTTTCTCGCCAGATATTCCTGCATCATGGGGGATAACGCCATGCGCTTACACCGTTTCCTTTCTGCTGCCGATATAATAGAAGCCCTTGCAGGTGTCAAGCTTCACCGGCACGACCGATCCGATCAGATCCGGACTTCCCGGAAAATGGACCGTTAAATTATGGGAAATGCGCCCGCTCACATAACCGGGCTCTTTATTGACTTCTTCTACCAGCACGTCCATGGTGCGGCCGGTAAAGCGGCTGCACCGCTCCTCCGCCGTCTCTTTGACGGCTTCGAGGAGACGCTCAAAGCGCTCGTGCATGACCTCCTCCGGCACCTGGTCCTCCATTTTGGCCGCGGGCGTTCCGGTCCGCTTCGAATAAAGGAACGTGAAGGCGCTGTCGTATCCGGCCTCCCGGACGAGGCTCAGCGTGTCGCGGAAATCCTCCTCCGTCTCGCCGGGGAAGCCGACGATGATGTCCGTCGTGAGAGAAAGATCCGGCATTTTTTCCCGGATCCGCCCGACGAGGCCGAGATACTTCTCCCGGGTATACCTGCGGTTCATGGCGGCAAGGATCCGGCTGCTGCCGGACTGGACCGGGAGATGCAGGTGGCGGCAGATCTTCTCTTCCTCCGCCATCACTTCGATGAGCGCATCGGAGAGATCCTTCGGATGGGAGGTCATGAACCGGACCCGCTCGATGCCGTCCACGCGGCAGACCATTTTCAGAAGCTCCGCGAAGGAGACCGGCTCCGCGAGCGTCTTCCCGTAGGAATTGACGTTCTGTCCGAGCAGCATGATCTCCTTTACGCCGTCGTCCGCCAGGCGGCGGATCTCGCCGAGGATTGCCTCCGGTTCCCGGCTGCGCTCCCTCCCGCGCACGTAGGGAACGATGCAGTAGCTGCAGAAATTGTTGCAGCCGAACATGATATTTACGCCGGATTTGAACGGATACTTCCGCTCGACGGGCAGGTCCTCCACGATGCGGTCGGTGCCCTCCCAGATCTCGATGACACGCTTCCGGCCGCTTAAGGCCATCAGCAGCAGTTCCGGAAAACGGAACAGATTGTGCGTGCCGAAGATCAGATCCACGACCGGAAAGCTCCGGCGGATCTTCTCTACGACCTGTTCCTCCTGCATCATGCAGCCGCACAGCGCGACCACAAGATGCGGCTTCTTCCGCTTCTCGCTGACCAGCTTCCCGAGACGGCCGTACACGTGCAGATTGGCGTTCTCACGGACGGTGCAGGTGTTGTAAATGACGAAATCCGCCTCTTCCTCGCTCTCCGCCTCTCCGTATCCGACTTCCCGCAGGATGCCGCGGAGCTTTTCGGAGTCCCGGGCGTTCATCTGGCAGCCGAAGGTCACGGCGATGGCCTTGAGCGGATGCCCGGCCTCTTCGCCCATCTCCCGGACGAGCCGGCGGCAGCGTTCCATTGTCTCCTGTGATGTGTTCTGTTCTTCCATTCTTACCCGTCTTCCCGTGTGATGCCCAGCGCATTCAGGATCTCATTCTGCTTCGCGAGCATTTCCGCCTCTTCCTCCGGCTCCATATGATCGTAGCCGCACAGATGCAGCATGCTGTGCGCGGTAAGAAAGGCGAATTCCCTGCGCCGGGAATGCCCGTATTCCTCAGCCTGGCTGCGGACCCGCTCGGCGCAGATCACGATATCGCCGAGCAGCAGATGCCCGCTCTCCGGATCGAAGCAGCCGAAGGGATCTTCCTCCGCCTCTTCGAACCGGGAAGGAGCGGAAAATTCGCAGACCGGAAATGACAGCACGTCGGTCACGCTGTCGATCCCCCGCTGCGTACGGTTGAGCTCCCGGATCTCCTCCGCACCCGTGATTAAAAGATTGACATCCGCCTCCCAGGGGCACGCTTCGCTCCGGAGCACCTCCGCCGCGACCTGCCGGGCCGTCTCTTCGTAAGGAAAATCCAGGATCTCCTCCCGGTCTTCCTTCTCATATTCCATGTCGATCTGCATCATGCCCTTGGTCCCTGTCCTTTCCGGCCCGCGCGCAGGCGCTCATTTTTCACGGCGATCTTCTGGGTCCGCCGTCTCGTCTCCTTCGCCTCGTAGGCCTCATAGGCCTGCACGATCTTCTGCACCAGCGGATGGCGCACCACGTCCGCGCTCGTCAGTTCGGAAAAGCCGATCCCCTCGATGGATCTCAGGACCTTCAGTGCGGTGTCCAGGCCGCTGACGTCCCCGACGGGCAGATCTTTCTGTGTGCGGTCGCCGGTGATCACGACCCGCGAACCGAACCCGATGCGTGTCAGGAACATCTTCATCTGAGAGGGCGTCGTATTCTGCGCCTCATCGAGAATGATAAAGGCACTGTCCAGGGTCCGCCCGCGCATATAGGCCAGCGGCGCCACCTCGATCAGGCCCTTCTCGGAATTCTTCTGAAAGTTCTCGGCGCCCATGATCTCGAAGAGCGCGTCATAGAGCGGCCGCAGATAGGGATCGATCTTGCTCTGCAGATCGCCCGGAAGAAAGCCCAGCTTCTCTCCGGCCTCGATGGCGGGACGCGTCAGGATGATCCGCGACACCTCCTCGTTCCGGAAGGCGCGGATCGCCATCGCCATCGCCAGATAGGTCTTTCCGGTACCGGCCGGACCGACCCCGAAGGTGATCATATTTCTTCGGATCGAGTCGACATACTCCTTCTGTCCCAGCGTCTTGGGGCGCACCGGGCGTCCGCTCTGGGTGTGAATGATCACATCCCCGTCGAGCTCCACGAGCTTTCCTTCTTTGTGATCCTTAAGGAGAGAGAGGCCGTAGGTGACGTTCTGCTTCGAGATCGCATTGCCCCGCTTCGAAAGCTCAAGCAGCATGGACAGAAGATTCTCCGCCTTCTCCAGCTGTCCCGGCTCCCCGAGGAGCTTTACGGCTCCGTCCCGCGGCACCACGTCGATGTGCAGCTCCCGCTCGATCAGCTTCAGATTCTCATCGAACTGCCCGAACAGATTGCCGGCGTGTTCCGCCGGAAGATCCATGACTTGTTCCTTTAATTCCTGCATAGAAACCCCTTGGTTAAAAATGGTCTGCTCTCCATTGTATCATAGAACGCCTATTTGTGATACGGCTCATTTTTCAGAATGCGGAAGGCCCGGTAGACCTGCTCGAGCAGAATGACCCGCATCAGCTGGTGCGGAAACGTAAAATCGGAAAAGGAAAGCTTCCGGTCCGCCCGCGCCAGCACCTTTTCCCCGAGGCCAAGAGAGCCTCCGATCACAAAGGCGACAGAACTGATCCCGCCGGTCATCGCATCTCCCAGTTCTTTCGCGAACGCCTCGGAAGTCCGGCGCTTTCCGTCGATCGCCAGAGCGATGCAGTGATCCTGGGGTCGGATATGCTTCAGGATCCGTTCGCCCTCGATATCCAGGATCCGCCGCCTCTCATTCCCGGAGGGATCGTCCGGCGTCTTTTCGTCCGCGACCTCGGCGATCTCCACTTCCGCATAGCGGGTCAGGCGCTTCCGGTATTCCGCGCAGGCGTCCCGGTAAAACGCTTCTTTCAGTTTTCCGACACAGATGATCCGGATCTTCATAGGTTCCTGTCCTTTGTGCAAAGAATATAAGCTTCCGCGGATAGGGTGCCGCCCGGAAGTCAGGCCCGCGCTGTGCTCAAAAAGGGACGGAGCTGCCTTAAAACGCGCCCCGTCCCTTTGAAGCCGGCCGGAAATGCCTGCCTCAATCTTCTTCTTCCTCTTCGTCGTACGTGAGGGTGTATTCCGCCTCTGCCGTTTCTCCGAAACGCCCCTCTGCGTCCTCCAGGACCGCATAGAAGGTATGTTCTCCCTCCGGCATCTCCAACGGCTCCGTGTATTCCTCTCCGTACTCCTCCGGATCCTCATCGAAGGCATACCAGCAGGTATACCCTTCCGGAAAACGGACCCGGATCCGGGTATCTTCCGAATACTCCCCAGCAGACGGCGAGATCTGCAGATCGTTGATGTGGTCCGCTTCTCCGGTGTAGTTCCCTTCCGCGGGATCGCTCGCGATCCCCATCCGGTTGACAGCGACGGCACGGA
This sequence comes from uncultured Eubacteriales bacterium, assembly GCA_900320575.1. Lineage (GTDB taxonomy): Bacteria > Bacillota > Clostridia > Lachnospirales > Lachnospiraceae > Chordicoccus. The sequence continues at coordinate 2,582 of ONST01000162.1, read as the reverse complement.
TCTTTACACTGCCCTCCGGCAGCGGGATCCCGTCTTTGTACATCTCGCTCTCTTCCGTCGGCTGTGAGCCGTCCGTCGTATAGTAGATCAGGGTCTGGGCCGGATCCGGCACGGTAAGCGTGATCACAGTGCCCGCCTCATAAGCCCCCGGCTGCGGGGAAAAGACCGGCGCCTCCGAAAAATAGGCCGCGAAGCGGCTGCGGACCCGCTTTCCGTCCGCCTTTTTCAGGAGATCCCGGATCTGATCGTACTTCTGCAGCCGCTCCCACAGGGGGATCAGCTGCTCCAGAAGCCCCATATTCTGCAGTTCATCCGAGGTGAACGGCTCGAGGACCGCGGCGGCCTCCTCGATCCGGCTAAGTCCTGCAAAGGAGGCGGATTTCAGGAGCGCCGTATCAAGAGACGAGGGATTGCCGGCCAGCGCCCGGTCCGCGTATGCGAGCGCGAGCTCGTAATTGCCCTGCTCGTAGTATTCCTGGGCGATCTGCTTCTGGTACAACGGAGAAGCCGCGTTCCGCGCGTCGACCAGCGTGTAGATCCCGAAGATCAGGGCCGCAGCGGCCGCCGAAGCAGCCGTCAGACGGAGCACAAGAAACAGAGGGCCCAGATGCAGCTTCTCCCGCCGCCCGGCCTCCGCCTCTTCCGCTTCCTTCATTTTCTGCTGTTCTTTCTCCTGCTCCTGCTTCTCCCGGATCAGCTTCTCCTCGGTCATGTATTCGATGGAGTTATAATCCGGCACCAGCTGGACCTCCTGGCCGCAGACGGCGCAGTACAGCTTGCCCTGCGGTATTTCCGCTCCGCATTTTCTGCAAATCACTGATTCAGAAGCTCCTCAAATTCCTCAGCCTTCATCAGGATCTTCCGGGGTTTTGTCCCCTCTTCCGCACCCACGACGCCTGCGTCGCAGAGCTGATCCATAATACGGGCCGCACGGTTGAAGCCGATCTTGAATGCGCGCTGCAGCATCCCGATCGACGCCTTGTCCTTCTCGATGATCAGACGGCCGGATTCGGCAAAATACTCATCGCGCTCGTCGCCTCCTGCGGCCGGCGCTGCCGTGCCCTGTACCTGGTCGCTGATCTTCTGCTCTACTTCCTTATTATACATCACTTCATTTTGCTGTGAAGTGAGAAATTTCACGACCCGGGTAATATCCTCGTCCGGCACGAACGCGCCCTGGACGCGGGCCGGTTTCGGGTAATTCTGCGGATAGAACAGCATGTCGCCCTTGCCGAGCAGCTTTTCTGCGCCGTTCATGTCCAGGATCGTGCGGCTGTCCACGCCCGAGGTCACCGAAAGCGCGATCCGGGACGGCATATTGGCCTTGATGAGGCCCGTTACCACGTTGACGGAAGGCCGCTGGGTGGCGATGATCAGGTGCAGGCCGGCTGCCCGGGCCAGCTGGGCCAGACGGCAGATCGCGTCTTCGACCTCGGAAGAGGCGACCATCATCAGATCCGCCAGCTCGTCCACGATGATGACGATCTGCGGCAGGCGCTTCTGCTTCTCTTCTTCCGGCAGCGCCTCGTTGATGCGGTCGATCCGCTGGTTGTAGGAGCGGATATCGCGGACGCCGGGATATTCGGCGAAGCGGTTGTAGCGCTCCGTCATCTCCTGCACCGCCCAGTTGAGGGCGCCGGCGGCCTTCTTCGCGTCCGTGACCACCGGGATCAGCAGGTGCGGGATCCCGTCGTAGATCTTCAGCTCGACCACCTTCGGGTCGATCATCAGCATCTTCACTTCCTCCGGGCTCTTCCGGTAGAGAAGGCTCATGATCAGGGTATTGATGCACACCGATTTGCCGGAACCGGTCGCGCCGGCGATCAGCATATGGGGCATCTTCTCGATATCCGCAATGACCGGCTTTCCGCCGATGTCCTTACCGACTGCGAACGGCAGGCTCGCGCGGGACTTCCGGAACTCCTCGCTCTCGAGAAGATCCCGCAGGTTGACCGGAGAGACCTCCTGGTTCGGCACTTCGATCCCGACGGCGGCCTTGCCGGGGATCGGCGCCTCGATGCGGATCTCCTCCGCGGCGAGATTCAGCTTGATGTCGTCGGTCAGGCCCACGATGCGGCTCACCTTGACGCCCTGCTCCGGCTGCAGCTCGTAGCGAGTGACGGTCGGTCCCTTGCTGACATTGACCACCCGCACATTGACGCCGAAGTCATGCAGGGTCTGCTGCAGCTTTGCCGCGGTCTCCTTCAGATGCTGGCGGGAATCGCCGGCGACCTCCCGGCCCTGCGTCAGCAGATCGGTGGACGGGAACTGATAGACCGGCGCCGCAGGCGCGTCTTCGCGGGCGTCGATCTCCTTCTTTACATCGGATGCCGTGTCAGATGCCGTTTCCGTTTTGATCTTCTTCCGTGCAGGCCGTTCGGGCTTCGGTTCTTCCCGGACGATCGGCAGCTCCTCCTGTACGCCCTCCGGGAAGGTCTCCTCCGGCAGAACGCTCTCAGGGACACTCTCCGGTATATTCTCCTGCCGTCCGCCTCTTGCGCGGTCCGCCCGTCTTAAGAAACCGGGCATATGCGACCCGTCGTCGGGAAATTCTTCTGCCGCAGGTTCAGGGGCCGCAGACG
>ONST01000251.1 GCA_900320575.1 uncultured Eubacteriales bacterium | reverse complement strand
GACAATGAGAAAAGAGAAGGGGCAGATAAAGCATACTCAGCATGATCCGGGATATTTTGAAATCGCGCTGGCGCTTGCTGAATATGTGGCAGCTCTGCAGCGGTAAAATTTCATTCTGAAAGAAAATGACCAGGGGCTGCCTTGCGACAGCCCCTTTGTACGGAATCAATGATCGTTATGATGACATTTATTACAAAGCCAGTGCAGCTTCATAACCTTCCCGAATGGCTGTCAGCGCATTTCCTGCCTTGACAGCGCAGCCGACGACCTGGACGCTGCCGCAGTATTTCCTCGCAGCTTCCTCAAGAGGATTGTACGCCTTGTAGCCGAAAGCGGATACCACGGTCGCGGCCGGAACAAACTGCTCCCTGCCCTCCGCGTCTCTATAATGGACGCCGTCCTCACCGATGGATGTGACGGTGGCGCCGGTCAGCACCTTGATCCCGCTCTCACGGATATACTGCATAAGCTGCATCTTCATCAGCGGGAACATATCGACGAGGATATCGCCGCGCATTTCCACAACGGTGATGTCCTGGCAGACCTGTGTCAGGAAGTGCGCGGTCTCGCCGCCGACTTCTCCGCCGCCGCATACAACGACCGGGCCCGGATTGACATCCTTCTTTCCGAGAAGGACGTCCTCAGCGGTCACCACATTCGCACCGTCGATCCCCGGAATCGGCGGAGCGAGAGGCTTCGCCCCTGTCGCCACGATGACGGCGTCCGGTTTTTCGGCAGCGATAAGCGCTTCCGTCACGGGCGTATTCATCCGGATCTCCACCTTCAGATCGGCAAGGCTCCTGCGCAGCGAAGAAATTAACGTGGACAATTCACCTTTTCCGGGCGGGTACGCCGCGCTCCGGAACTGGCCGCCAAGATGATCCGACGCCTCGTAAACGGTAACGTCATGCCCGATCAAAGCCGCTGTTTCCGCTGCAATCAGACCTGCCGGGCCGCCGCCGATGATCATGACCTTCTTCGGATCCGCAGTCTTGTCCATGGGGTTCTCGTACTCGCGGCCGACGCGCGGATTGACGAGGCAGGTCGCGCAGGTTCCGGCAAGAAGTCCGGCCTCACATCCCTGCAGGCAGCCGATACAGTAGCGGATCTTCTCAAATTCGCCTGCCTTCGCCTTGTTCGGAAGATGAGGATCCGCCAGAGAGCCGCGGCCCATGCCGATGAAGTCCGCCTTGTCCATTACAAGGAGGGTATCTGCCATCTTCGGGTCATTAATACGATTCGTCACGATAACAGGGCAGGAGACAAGTTTTTTGACCTGCTCGGCCGTATCCATATTGAACGCATGTTCCGTATACATCGGGGCGATGATCTGGCGAATGACAGGAGACGCGTACATGCCGTTTGAAACATGGATCGCATCTACTCCAAGTTCGTCAAGATGACGGACCAGTTCGTAGGTATCCGCCTCCGTGCGGCCACCCAGAAGATACTCATTCGCGGAGATACGGACCTGGACCGGGAAATCGTCCCCGACATTTTCGCGAATGCAGGCATAGATCTCATCCAGGATACGGGTGCGGTTCTCAAAGCATCCGCCGTACTCGTCCACACGCTTGTTGGTGAACGGAGAGAGGAACGAAGAGATCAGGTAGCCGTGCGCGGCGTGGATCTCAATTCCGTCGAATCCGGCTTCTTTGGCGCGGCGCGCGGTCGAGCCGAAATCCTTCACAATCTGATGAATCTCTTCGACAGTGATCTCCCGCGGCAGATCCATGCAGAACGGATCTTTGATCGCGGAAGGAGCGACCGGCTGAATGCCGCCGTTCACGTCATGCTTGGACTGACGCCCGGGATGATACATCTGGCAGAAGATCTTGCTGTCATACTTGTGGACGGCTGCCGTCAGCTCTCGGTTGCCTTCGATCTGCTCATCCTGATACAACCCCGGAATATACCTATATCCCTTCGCATTCTCATTGACAGCATAATCTTCCGTAATGATCAGGCCCCAGCCGCCTTTTGCCTTTTCCTCGATGTACCTGATATATCTTTCGGTGATCATGCCGTCCTCTGTGCAGAGGTTCATGACCATCGCGGGAACGATCAGGCGGTTCGGAATCTCACAATTTCCAATCCTTGCCGGTGTAAAAAGCTTTTTCATCATAACCTTATTCCTCCTTGGCGGTAAAACAATTCATTGATCCTGATCTGAGGATAAGGGATGAAAATATTACAGGGTCAAGCCTTTTTCGAAAAAAACAGAGTACCGGAACAGCGCGGATCTTCGCTTCCGGTACTCTTTCACGTTTCGCAATATGCAGTAATGATCCGCCTTTTTCCCCGGGCAAACCCTGAAAGTGTCCCCGGGTTTCAGACGACCGGCAGATACATGCGCACGAGTCTGCGGAACCTGCCGTCTTCATATCCCCGGCCGAGCAGGAAACCCTGCATCTGTGCATCGTGGGGAACCGTGTAGCCGTGCGACGCGGCATAGTCCGGAAGGACCTGAAAGATCTCCGGATGAAAGTCCCCGATCTCCCCGATATCCAGATGTGTGCAGAGCGCCATAGACGCCGGACTCCTGACGAAGGAGCCGGGAGGGGTATCCCCTAAGGAAGTCAGATAGTGTTCCTCGATCGACATTTCCCAGTCAACGCCGTGCTCCCGCACCATCAGGCCTGAATCAAAAAACGGCAGTCTCTCATCGGAAAAAATGAATGCGCTCTCTTCCTTTTTCAGCGTGATGCGGTCATAATCGTCGCCGCGCCCGGTCACAAGATGGCATCTCCAGACAGCTGGCATCTCCGTGACCCAGAAATTGCCGATGTTGACCTGCCCGAGCGCCGCATAGCTCTTGACCTGCTTCAGGCGGTCTGCCAGCAGGGAAAGATAGGCTTCCCGGCTCTCCAGAACAGCGATCCTCTCCTCAAGGTATTCCCGGATATTACGGGCAAAATGGTTGGCACGGATGTCGGTGATCCCGCTGATCGGAATTCCCCAGCTCTTGTGCTGTATAGCTTCCAACAGCCAGAACACCTCCATCGAATCGTAAGAGCGGTAGTTGTTTTCGGCATTGCGGCTCGCCTTGATGGCTCCCTGCTTCTCATAATAACGGATCATCTCCCTGGAAAGATTCAGCAATGAGGAAACTTCTCCGATCGAATACTTCATCCTGCACTCCCTGCCTTATCGTACGTATAATATGCCGGCAACGCTTTCCGCAGACCGGACCGCTCTGCTCTCTCACGAAAGAAACGGCTCTACGCTCCTCTCGAGGATCCCGTGCATCTTCGCGATGGCGGCCCCGTAGTTCACCATGGGCACTCCGGCCTTCCTGGCCCGCTCCATGCGGCTCTTCATCTCCTGTGCATTCAGCATGCAGCCGCCGCAGTGGACGATCAGGGCGTATTCGGAAGGATCCTCCGGGAACTCGCCGCCGGAAGTGAAGAAAAACTCCGGCTCCGCCCCGCTGTGCGCGCGGATCCAGGCAGGCATCTTCACGGTCCCGATGTCCCCGCACTGCCGGTGATGGGTGCAGCCCTCGGAGATCAGCACGCGGTCCCCGTCCCTGAGCGTTCCGATCGCCTCCGCGCCGCGGAGCAGCTCCGCGAGCTCGCCCTTATAGCGGGCGAAGAGGATGGAAAATGAGGTAAGCGGCACATCCTCCGGCACGTCTTTCGCGACCCTTCCGAAGGCCTGGGAATCCGTGATCACGAGGCGCGGCTTCCTGCCGAGGGCGCGCAGCGCTTCGGAAAGCTCCGTGTCCTGGCAGACCACGGCCATGCAGTTGTTGTCCAGCACCTCCCGGAGGGTCTGCTGCTGCGGCAGGATGAGCCGGCCCTTCGG
>ONST01000006.1 GCA_900320575.1 uncultured Eubacteriales bacterium | reverse complement strand
TCACTTTCGGAAGAAAAAACGGTAAAAATGCGTCATAGAACGGAAAAAGAACGCTTTCAGCAGAAGCTGGAAGCGTTCTTTTTGCGGTTTCTCGCCGCTCAGTTGGTATAATTGTCGAAATAGCCCTGTACCAGGACCACCGGCGTACCCTTGTCGCCGGAGCCGGAGGTGAGGTCGCAGAGCGAGCCGATCAGATCCGTCAGCTGTCTGGGAGTGGTCCCTTCGCTGGCCATCTTCCCGACCAGATTCGCGTCCTTTTCCCGGATGCTCCTGGAAATGGCTTCTTTGAGCTCCTCGCCGGTAAGATCCGCGTAATCATTGTCCGCGAGGTATTTGAGCTTGAGCTCATTGGGAGTCCCGACGAGCCCGGCTGTGAAAGCCGGGGAGACCACCGGGTCTGCCAGCTCCCAGATCTTGCCCTTCGGATCCTTGAACGCGCCGTCGCCGTAGACCATGACTTCGATGTGCTTTCCGCACTTCGCAAGGAAGATCTCCCGGATCTTCTCGACCAGATCCCGGCAGTCTCTGGGGAACAGTTTGACGGTATCCTCAGTCGCCTTGTTGGAGCCCAGAAGACCGTATTTTTCATTGCAGCCGCTGCCGTTTACCGAAGCTGCCATCAGCTCGTCAAGACCGAATACTTTTTCCGCTCCGGCGGCCAGCAGAATCCGCTTGGTCCTGGCCCGGGTATGGATGTCGCAGTTGATGACGTTTTTCGTATAATTCAGGATCGCCTTCGCCTGATTGGCAAAAATGATCTCCACCTCGCAGCCGGCTTCCCGGATGATATCTCCGTAATATTCGATGTAATCCACACCGGTGAATTCGTGGCGGATGACGCCGAAGGTGTCGCGGTACTCCTTCAGAGAGAGCACATCGCTGTAGGGGTTGATCCCCGCTTCGTCGATCTTGTCAAGGCTGACGAGCTCATTTCCCACTTCATCGGAAGGATAGGAGAGCATCAGCACGATCTTGCGGCAGCCCATGGCGATGCCCCTCAGGCAGATGGCGAAGCGGTTTCTGGAAAGAATGGGGAAGATCACGCCCACGGTCTCTCCGCCGAACTTGCTGCGGACGTCCGCGGCGATGTCATTGACCGAGCAGTAATTGCCCTGCGCCCTGGCGACGATGGATTCTGTCAGGGCGACCACATCCCGGTCTCTCAGCTCGAAGCCTTCGGCCTGCGCAGCCTCCAGCACGCTGTCGGTCACGATCCTGGCCAGATCGTCGCCTTCACGGATGATCGGGCAGCGGATGCCCCTCGATACGGTACCTACACGTCTGTCACTCATGATATTTTCCTCCGTATTCCATCGCTGCGGGAGCGCAGCAAGGTTATCATATATTCGGCGAGGCGGTCCTGCGGTGAACGCTTCGCGGCATTTCTATTATACACCTCATGCAGATCATAAGAAATACAAAGTTTTCTGATCCCAGCCCGGTCCGCGGAGCGGGTATGGATCAGACCGGTCCTGAGGATGCGGCTGTTTTCGACCCGGCAGCGGGTGGTCAGATCCGCTTCAAGGTGATATACTGTTAGACGGAACCTGCTGAAAGACAGACAGAAATGGAGCAGTCAATGAAAACGGGAATTATCGGTGCGATGACGGAGGAAGTAGCCTCCCTGAAGAAGGAACTCACAGACGCAAAGACGGCCGCGATCGCCGGCATGGAATTCTGCGAAGGCAGGCTGGACGGCGCGGAGGTGGTCATAGTGAAATGCGGGATCGGAAAGGTGAACGCCGGGACCTGTACCCAGCTCCTGATCCATGTCTTCGGCGTGGACCGGATCATTAATACCGGGGTGGCCGGCTCGCTCGACGCCGCCATCGATATCGGGGATATTGTGGTTTCCACGGATGCTGTGCAGCATGATTTCGACCTGACGCCGCTGGGATTTGCGCCCGGGGAACTGGAAGGGATCGGCTCGCCTTCCCTGCCGGCGGATCCGGATATGCGCGCCCGCGCCGTGGAGGCGGTCCGGAAGTGCGCGCCGGAGATCCATGTCTTCGAGGGACGGGTCTGCACCGGCGACCAGTTCATCTGTTCCTCTGAACAGAAACAGGCGATCATCCAGGGATTCGGCGGTCTCTGCTGTGAAATGGAAGGCGGAGCGATCGCCCAGGTGTGCTGCCAGAACAAAACACCGTTCGTGATCATCCGGGCGATCTCCGATAAGGCGGACGGCTCGGCAGAGATGAATTTTACGGAATTTGAGCACGCCGCGGCGATCCGCTGTGCGGCCATCACTTCCTATATGGTATCTCACTGACCGTAAAGCCGGAGAGGCTCACAGGGAGCGGAACGGACGGGGCAGATGAATATCATTCCGCATACTGAGCCGAAAAGGCCTCCGGATCGCCGGAGGTCTTTTCGGATAAGCGGCGGGAACCTGCGGAAAGACTCCGCAGGCGGCTGCATGGCAGTTTCGGTTCAGAAGCCGATCGTCTTGCGGGAGAGACGGTTCTCCCTGCGCAGGAGCGCGCCGTCCCAGCGGGCTTTCTCGGAGACACTGTTCACCTCGAGACCATAGGGAATGGGGACCGGCTTTCCGTTCTTGTCAATGGCGACGAAGGTCAGGAACGCGCGGTTGATGACCCTGCGGAAGCCCTCCTTGTCCTCGATGTACGAATCGACGCGAACCTCGCAGGAGGAGCGTCCTACATAGGTCATGCGGGCAACCAGCACCACGATGTCGTTGAGATGAGCCCCGCGCTTGAAGGTCAGGTTGTCGATGGAGGCTGTTGTAATATTCAGCTCCGTGTGGCGGTGGGCGCAGATGCCCGCGCATTCATCGATCCAGGCCAGGAGCTGCCCGCCGAACAGACGGTCTGTGGAATTGATGTTTTCATAGCGGATAATGTAAGAGTTCTCCACCTGCGAGAACTCCACTGTTTTTTTGGGACGCGGATCGCTCTTCCCGTAGTCGGAGCCCTGTCTGCCAAGGCCGGTCTTAAGATCGTTCATCAGATATCCTCCGGAATGGTTTTATGCTTTATGCGGTGCGGGAATCACGTCCGCATCGCAGGGAAGCCTTTTTCTATTATACTCCGGTTTCCGGAAGAATGGCAGATGGATTTAACGGACGAAATCTGCTGTAAAGAAGGACAGTGCCGCGTCTTCGGCGGACAGAGGTTTTCGAATGTACAAGGAGCCAGTATGAAATTCTTTCACCTTTCCGATCTGCATATCGGGCTGCGGCTGATCAACCGGGATCTTCGGGAAGACCAGCTCTTTGTGTTCCGGCAGATCGCGGAATATGCCCAAAAAGAGAACCCGGACGCGGTGGTGATCGCGGGAGATCTCTACGACCGCGCAGTGCCGTCGGCAGAGGCCGTGGAGCTCTTTGACCGGTTCCTGCTGATGCTCCGGGAGGCGGTTCCCGGGGCGGAACTGATGCTGATCAGCGGCAATCACGACAGCGGTACCCGGATCAATCTGTACCGGGGTCTTCTGAAGCATCAGCACGTGCACCTGATCGGTCTTCCTCCCTCGGAAGAAGGGGAGCGGATCGCGCAGGTCACGCTCTCCGATGCGTTCGGGCCGGTGCATTTTTATCTGCTGCCCTTCGTGCGGCCCTCCATGGTCCGCCAGCTCCGGAGAGCAGAGGAAGAGGAAGGAGCGCTTACCTATGACGAAGCGGTCCGGCGCCTGCTTGCCCGGGAGGAGATCCGGACCGGCGAACGGAATGTCCTCGTCAGCCATCAGTTCTACCTTCCTTCGGGCGTGGATGCGGGTCAGGTGGAACGCGCGGAATCGGAGATCGTGACGGTGGGAAATATCGACGCGGTCTCATCGGACGTGCTGGCGCCCTTTGATTACGCGGCGCTCGGGCACATTCACCGCCCCATGCGGGCAGGGAGCGAGTTCTTCCGCTACTGCGGCACCCCTCTGGCTTCCTCTGTGAGCGAAGCCGGACAGCAGAAGAGCGTCCTGATGGTGGAAATGCAGGAGAAAGGAGATCTCAGAGTCACAGAGCTTCCGCTGAAGCCGCTCCGGGAGGTGCGTAAGCTCACGGGCAGTCTGGAGGACATTCTTGCCCGGGCTTCGGAAGATTACGTATCTGTGCACCTCACCGGAGAAGCGGATGCGGACGGAGCGGATCTGCAGGACCGCATACGAGCCGCATTTCCGAATCTCCTGGAAATACGGAGAGAACTGCCGGGGAGCGGGCTGCCGGAGCAGGATCTCCCGGAGACGGAGCGGGCGGACGCGTTTGAGCTGTGCAGGGCCTTTCTTCCGGAAGCGGACGATGAGACCCTGGAGCTCTTGAAGTCTGTGATCAATGCGGTGAGAGAGGGGGCGGAGCGATGAGACCTTTGCTGCTGACGATGGAAGCGTTCGGCTCTTACGGCAGGCGTACCGCCATCGATTTTACGAAAAGCCGCCAGAACCTGTTCCTGATCACCGGAGATACTGGGGCGGGAAAGACCACGATCTTTGACGCGCTGGTCTTTGCGCTTTACGGCGAGGCGAGCTCCGGGACGAACCGCAAAGACGGGACGGAACTGCAGAGCCAGTTCGCTCCGTCCGGAACGACGCCGTTTGTGGAGCTGATCTTCCGGGAAGGAAGCGGGGACGCCGCCCCGGTGTACCGCGTAAGACGAGTGCCGCGCCATATCCGCCCTCTGAAGAAGGGGAGCGGTCTGAAGGAAGAGAAGGAGACGGTGTCTCTGTTCCTGCCGGACGGAAGCGAGTATTCCCGTAATCAGAAGGAGACCGATCAAAAGCTCACCGAGATCGTGGGGCTTACCAAGAGCCAGTTCATGCAGGTCGCGATGATCGCGCAGGGAGAATTCATGGAACTCCTCCGGGCGCGCTCCGAGGAGAAGAAAGCCATATTCCGCAAGCTCTTCGGAACGGGTGAATATCAGGAGATCATTGAAGAACTGCGCCGCCGCATGAACGGAAAAAGCGAAAACATGAAGCGGATCCGGACCGAGTGCCGTACGGAGGCGGGCCATGTGCGGATCCCCGAAGAATGGGAGAAACGGGAAGCACTTCGGTCCGTGCAGAACCGGCTGCTGACCGAAGAGGAATTGTCCGTTACCGCTCTGGAGGAGTTTCTTGCGCTCCTGAAGGAACTGCAGGAGGAAATGCAGGAGCGGAAGAACCTCGCTGCGGGGAAGATCGCCGGGGCCAGGAAGAAAAGGGATGAGCGCAGGGACGCATCGGCCCGCGGGGAAGCTCTTCTCCGGGCTTTTTCTCAGCTGGAAGCGGCGGAACAGGGCCTTCTGGAATGTTCCGGGAAGGAAGCGGCGGCAGAAGCCGGAGCCCTTCTGGCGGCCCGGATCGAGCGGGCCTTTGAGGCGGACAGCAGCTTCCGGCGGATTCGCGATGCCGCCGGGGCGGTCGCGGAGAACCGGAGAAAATCGGCAGAACTGGAGGAACAGATCCCGGGACTTACCGCGGCTTTAGCGGAAAGCAGCGCGGCGGAGAGCCGGATGCGGAAGGAGCAGGACGAGGCGCTGGCGGTCTATACCGCGGTCTCCGGGAAATGCGCCCGCGGGAAAGAGGTGTTCCGGCGGCTTGCGGAGATCCGCGCCCGCAGGGAGAGCCTCATACAGGGGCTTTCTGAGGCGGACCGGAGTGTCCGGCATACACAGGAAGAGGAAAGCGCCCTTGCAGAGGAGATACGGAAAAACCGGGATACGGCCGCCGGTCTTCCGGCAGCCTCCGAAGAGAGACAGGAGCTGGAAAAGCAGCTTTTAGCGCTCAGACACCTCAAAAGCGGGGCGGAGCGGCTGCGGAAGACCGAACTGGATCTCGAGCGCCTGAAGGCCGCGGAGGAAAGGCGGCAGGCAGCGTACGGAAAAGAGCGGAACTCCTTCCTGAACTCACAGGAGAAGTGGCAGAGGCTCTCCCGCATGTTCTGGGACAGCCAGGCGGGCTTTCTGGCCGCGCATTTGTCGGAAGGAGAACCCTGCCCGGTGTGCGGATCAAGGCAGCATCCGCAGCCCTGTTCGATCCCGGAAGGGGCGGAAGGCCTGACCCGGGAGGACGTAAATGCGGCGGAAGCGGCGATGCAGGAGCAGAACCGTGTGATGACGGAAGCGGCCGGCGCGGCAAAGAGCACGGCAGAGCGCCGCGCGGAGAAAGAACATGAACTGCGGGATATTACCGGGCAGCTTCAGGAGCAGCTGTCCGGCGTGCTCGGCGTACTTCCGTCGCCGTTTACAGGCAATACCGTGACGGAAGCGCTGCAGGAACAGGAGGAAGCTCAGACGAAGGCGGCCGGGCATGCCCGGGAACAGGAGGCGCGCTGCCGTGAGGCGGAGGAGGCCTGGCACCGGGCAGAAGCGCGGAAGGAGGAGCTGGGCCGGAAGCTGGAGAAGCAGAAAGAGTCCCTTCAAGAGGCGATGCGCCGGAAGGAAGCGCTTGCTGCTTCCCTTGCGGAACTGGAGACGCAGCGGGAGTTCCCTTCTGAGGAGGCGCTGGAGGCGGCGCTTGCCGATGCGGACCGCGGCAGGCAGAATGCCCGGAAGCGGTATCAGGAGGCCCGGACGCACGCACAGGCAGCGGAAGCGGAAAAGGAACGCGCCCAGGCGCGCCTGCAGCAGCTCCGGGAAGCCCTGCCCGGACTTGCAGCCGGGGAGGAGGAAAGGAAGAAGGAGTACCGGGAGCTTCTTGAAAGAAGCGGTCTTTCCGAACAGGAGAGGCAGGAGCTCACAGCGGCTCATTCCCGGGAAGAGGCGAAGCGGCTGAAAGCCGCAGCGGAGGAACTGCGGAACCGGAAGGCCGGATATCTCGGGGCAAAGGAAGCGGCCCGGAAGACCATCGGGAATTCCGCAAGGCCGGATCCGGAGACGCTTAAGACACAGCTTCGGGAGGCGGAAGAAGCGCTTCGCCGGGAAGAAGAAGCAGGAGAGCAGATCCGGGAGATCCTGCGCGCTGACGAAGCCGTCCTGCAGGCCCTTGTGCCGAAGCAGGCAGAGCGCGAAGAGACCGCCGCGGAATACGGCCGTATCAGCCGCCTCTTCAGCCAGCTGGCGGGCCGGGTGAGCGGAAGCCGGATGGATATTGAGACCTATGTACAGCGCTATTATCTGGAACAGATCCTGCGGTCCGCGAACCGGCGCTTCCGGGAGCTGTCCGCCGGCCAGTTCGAGCTTCGCATGGTAGGCGCCGGTGAAGCAGGAGCCGGAAAGAACCGGGGACTGGATCTGCTGGTGTATTCGACCGTGACCGGAAAGGAGCGGGAAGTGCGGACGCTCTCAGGAGGAGAATCCTTCTTAGCGGCGCTTTCCCTGGCGCTGGGAATGGCGGATCAGATCTGCAGGAGCTCCTCCGTGATCCATCTCGATATGATGTTCATTGACGAGGGCTTCGGATCTCTGGATGATCACTCCAGGGCAGAGGCGGTGCGGATCCTCCGGTCCATGGCGGGAAGCGAGCGCCTGATCGGGATCATTTCCCATGTAACAGAACTGAAACAGGAGATCGAGGATCAGCTGGTGGTGACAAGAGGCGAAGACGGGAGCTCTGTCCGCTGGCAGCTGAGCTGAAAATGAGCCTATGAAATACTATGCGGCCCCGATGGAGGGGATCACCGGCTGTCTGTTCCGGAGACTGCACCGGCAGTTCTTCCCGGGAGCGGACCGGTACTATACGCCGTTCCTGACGGCGAATCAGACGAAACATTTTAAGAATAAGGAGCTCCGCGATATTGATCCGGCGGAAAATGCCGGCGTGCCTCTGGTCCCTCAGGTCCTCACGAAGGATCCCGTGCAGTTCGCCTGGGCGGTTGACAAGATCCGGGACCTGGGCTATGAGGAGGTCAATCTGAATCTCGGCTGCCCCTCTCCGACGGTCACGTCCCACGGACGCGGTTCCGCTCTGCTGAAAGACCTGGACGGTCTGGACCGGTTCTTCGACGCTTCCTTCCGGCTTCTTTCGGGCAGCGGCGCCCGGATCTCGGTCAAGACGCGGATCCCTGAGCGGAATGAAGAGGCGGCGGAAGAACTCATGCGGATCTTTGACCGGTATCCGTTTTCCGAGATCATCGTTCATCCGCGGGAGCAGAAGGATTTTTATCAGAACGTCCCGGATCTTTCCTCATTTTCGGCAATGTTTCGTGCCTCGGAGCATCCGGTCTGCTATAATGGAGATATCTGCAGCAGGAGCGATTACGGGAAGATCACGGCAAAAGAGCCCGGCCTTCCGGCTGTGATGCTGGGGCGGGGACTTCTGGCGAATCCCGCGCTCATCGAAGAACTTCAGACCGGAGAGCGGAAAATGACGGCAGAGCGCTGCCGGGAATGGAACCGCGCGCTTGCCCTCGCATACCGGGACCGCTACCGGGAAGACAGGAACACGCTCTTCCGGATGAAGGAGCTGTGGTATTATTTCGGAAAGGCGTATCCAGGAGAAGAGCGCCTGATCCGGAAGGTAAAACGTGCAGGAACTCTGGCGGAGTATCTGGACGCATCGGATGCGGTATTTGCCTCCGGCGAGCCGGGGGAGATCGCCGGAGCGTTGACAGTTATGCAAAAGGAGGCATAGGAAATGGCAGAGAAGTTTCGGGTGAAAACGTCGGACGGAGAGGTGTTCCGGGGCTGGTACTGGGAGGCGGAAGAGGCGCGCGCGAACCTGAATATCATTACCGGAATGGACGAATATGCCTTCCGCTATGACGCCTTCGCCAGATGGATGAATACGAACGGAGTCAATGTGTGGGTGCTGGACGCGCTGGGGCAGGGCCTCAACGCCGCCTCGCCGGAGGAACAGGAGATCTGGCCGAAGGACGCCTTCCGGAAACATGTGGAAGCGATCCACCGGATGAACGTCCACAGCCGGAAGAACGGCCTTCCTACCGTGCAGATGGGCCATTCCATGGGCTCTTTTATGACTCAGGCGCTGATCGAGCGCTACCCCTGCGGCACCGACAAGGTCATCCTGTGCGGCTCGAACGGCGGCCAGGCAGGGCTGATGCGGATCGCAAGCGGCCTTTCGAAGATCCTTGTCAGCGACAAGAACCGCGATCTGCCCTGCGACACCCTGCAGAACCTGGGCCTCGGCGCCTATGCGAAGGCGATCCCTGACCGCCGGACGGATCTCGACTGGCTCTCCTACAATGAGGACAATGTCCGGCAGTATCTGGCGGATCCCTGGTGCGGTCATCCCAATACCGGCGGATTCTGGAAGGAGTTCCTCGCAGGCATGGCGAAGATCTGGACGCACAGGAGCCTTAAGAACCTCTCTCCGGACGAGAAGATCCTCCTGATCGCAGGAGAGGAGGACCCGGTGGGACAGATGGGGAAGGGCGTCCGCTGGCTGCAGGACACCTATCAGAAGTACGGTGTGACCGACGTGCGCATGAATCTCTACGAGCACATGCGCCACGAGATCCTCAACGAGACCGGAAAGGAAAAGGTCTGGCAGGACGTACTGGATTTCATTCTGGAATGAGAAACATGAACGGAAATCAGGAACAGAAAAAGGACCGGCGGTGCCGGCCCTTTTTTGTTGGAAAATCAGGCTGTGAGATCACTGCCGGAAGCGGTTCTGCACGTTGTTCTGAATGGCTCTCGTGGCAGCGGAAGCTTCGTGAGCGAGGCGTCCCTTCTCGTCGTCGTCGCAGCAGTCGTCAGCAGGTGCGGCCGGAGCGGGTTTCGGTGTCCGGTCGATGGGAGTCTGGTCGCCGATCCCCAGGGATTCTCCGATGAGCCCCAGAGTGGAGACTGCTCCTGCGATATCGCTGGGCATGTAGATCTTGGTGGCGCGGCCGTCGGCGACATTTTTCAGAGCGTCGAGGCCCTTCAGGCGAAGGACCGCCTCGGAAATATTCGCCTCGCGGAGACGCTCAAGACCTGCGGCTTCCGCATTGTAGACCAGCTCGATGGAGCGGGCGCGGCCTTCCGCCAGAGCGATCTGCGCATCTCTTTCCGCCTGCGCGGCGAGGAGCTTCGCCTGCTTGTCGCCTTCTGCGCGGGAGACGACGGCTTCCTTGTGGGCCTGCGCCTCAAGGACGGTCTGACGTCTTTCACGCTCAGCGCGCATCTGCTTGGTCATGACCTCCTCGATCTCCTTCGGAGGCTGGATATTCTTGATCTCCACACGGGTGACCTTGATGCCCCAGGGATCCGTGGCGCTGTCCAGGACCGCTTCCATGCGGCGGTTGATCTCGTCACGGCTGGTCAGGGTCTGGTCCAGTTCCATCTCGCCGATGATGTTGCGGAGCGTGGTCGCGGCCAGGTTCTGCAGACCGGAGATGGGGTTCTCCACGCCGTAGGTGTAGAGCTTGGGATCGAAGACATAGGCGAAGACGACGGAGTCGATTCCAACCGAGACATTATCCTTGGTAATGACCGGCTGGGGCGGGAAGTCGAGGACCTGCTCCTTGAGGGAGACCTTCTTGGCGATCCGCTCGATGATCGGCACTTTCAGATGAAGGCCGGCATCCCAGGTCGTCTTATAGCGGCCGAGCGATTCGACAATGTAGGCCTGTGCCTGCGGTACGATCCGGATGCAGGAGATCAGCAGCCAGATCAGAAGAATGAGAATGACAATCAGTGCAATAAGTCCGCCCATGATAGAACCTCCTTTTTTATTGTGTTCGCGGTCCGTGCCCGGAACTGCCTTTGAAAGGACTGCGGGAACGGCCTGTGCGGGACTGGTTTTAGTATAAGCGAAAACGGTTACGTTGTCAAAAGGATTCCGTTTTCCGGAGTAGGCGACGCGGTGCAGAAGATCCAGACGGCCTTCCCGGATTACTTCACGGAAGATAAGCTCAGGGAACTGACAGGTTTCTGATTTTTGGGGCCCCTATGGAATCATCAACAGGAAAGGTAATTGGAATTATCTGTGGCCTTGTAATAGGGGCCGCTATATCAAATTATATTATATTCCCAGCTTTACTCGGAGGAACGATAAAAGAAGTCCTCCTATTGTTGTTATGATTATTCCGCTGATCAGGCCGGAAACAAAACCGCCCCAAAATTTTTTCGAAAAAGCATCCCACCAGAATGCGCGGCGATGTTTCAAGGCTGGGGTCATGCAGAAAGAATAGCCGCCATACCATCTGGACACTTTGCGGAGATAACCGAGGCCAATGAGGCGCTCGATAGACTCTTCTGCTTCTTCGGGCAGCATGTCGATTAGAAGACCGTTTAGGACTTCGCGATAATATTGTATCACCTGGAGAGAAGAGGAAGCGGAATCAAAATGCAGTTCGTCATGAAAACTATCAGTGAGTTTTTGGATAGCAGATATCATTTTTCTGTCAATACTAATCATGTGGAGCCTCCATTTTTCTTTATGATATAGCATTTTCTGAATGGTGAAAAGGACAGGAGAACAGCTAAACATGAATATTGATAAAATCGAAACAAAGATCCGGCGGGGCGACGGCGATTTCAATGATATACATGATTATGCGGCGGAATATGGAAAAAACACGGCAATTCAGGTTCGGAGACAGATCGAAAAGGAGTTTCCGGAAAAGAACGCGTTGGAGTGGCAGGAAGACCCGAACAATAAAGAAAAACCGGGAAGTGTCGATCATCAACACTTCCCGGTCCGATCGGGGCAGCGGGATTTGAACCCACGACCTCTTGACCCCCAGTCAAGCGCGCTACCAAGCTACGCCATACCCCGTGCTGCCTGCTTTTTACTGCCGGCAACTGCTAATATACCGAAAATAAAGGCATTTGTCAACTGGTCTTCTTCCAAAATAATCAGGCAACTTTTCTGTTGCGTTTGTTTATGTAAAGGATTACAATCTCTTTTGTGGGCTTTGCGGCCCTTCCTGTGCTGTGCAGGGAAATGCGGACGGATCGGAGCCGCCGCAAAAGAAGAAACCCGTTGATAAGGAGCTTGCATATGAGGGAGAAGACATACAGAAGACTGGAGGGACTGTCCCGGATCCGGGGCGGTTATTTATCTACAAAAGAATTGCTGACGGCGGGCCTGACCAACCGTCAGATCGCCGCGCTGACACGGGAGAACCGGCTGCAGAAGATCTCCCACGGCGTCTATTATCTCGAAGAAGAGGGGATGGACAAGCCGTCCGATCACAAGGCGCTGGAGATGGCCATGGTCAATGAGCGGGCTGTTGTCTGCGCGCAGAGCGCCTGCTGGCTGCACGGTCTCTTCCGGGACGAGCCGGAGCGCTTTACGATGGCGACCAGAAGAGACGACCGGCACAAGATGTCCCTTCCCTTTTCGACGACCCGCCATTATTTCGCAGTCGATTCCTTTGAACTGGGCGTTAAGACGGTGGATACGCCATTTGGAACTTATCAGATCTACGATATGGAGCGGAGCCTGTGCGACTGCATCCGTTTCCGCAGGGAACTGACGGACGCGCGCTGCGAGGAGATCATTGAGAACTATAAGAAAAGTCCGAAGAAGGATCTCGACCGTCTCCGCACCTATGCTGCCGCGCTTCGGGTCAGCCGCCAGGTGGACCGAATGGTATTCGGAAAACGGTCCTGAACCGGATAAAACAGAAACGTACCGCCTCCGCAGGATGGAAGCCACATCATCTTGTGGAGCTTTTTTTTTGCATCGCAAGTTCCTACAAACGTAAAAAGCTGCAACTATTTTTTAACAATTCTGTAAAGAAGAGGAAACGATACGATGTTAGATTAGGGGCGAAGGGTATTTCTTTTGGGGAGTTATAAATAAATATGGAATCGGTCGTACAGTTCATGAGCTGGCTTGAAAGTCCGGCTTCTAATATTGACCTCTCGGTCAATCAGGCTTTTTCTGTGCCGTTTTACACCATTCACGATAAAAAGCTCCGGCTGGTGATCTTTACCTATACGAAGGTGAGAAATCTGTCCGGAATCAAACATCATCCGGACAGCGCGTTCTATTTTGAGACGGAGTCTCCGGATCACTGGTTCCGTCAGCGGATCCTCCCGGAATTCCTGCCCCCGGACAGGGACAGGATCTTTCCGCGCGTCCCGAAACTGAAGGGGTATACCGAGGATCACGAGACCGAAGTCTACCGTTACCTGCTGCGTCTGACTGACCGGCTCATGAGCGGTCAGTACAGTCAGACCATGCTGAAAAAATATGCGGCCGGTCTCAATACCATCACGCCGCAGGATCTGGTTCCCTACTATCTGCATCTGGGAGGGGACTATTTTGACTGGGTGAGAAGCTACTTCTGAACAGGCAGGATCCGTCCGTCCATTTTTGCCTGCCGTTCGTCGCGGGATCCGCATTTTTTCTGTCCGGGATCGTATAATCAGATCATCTTAAGAAACGATCCGGAGGGCACAGGAAGATGAAGAACGAAGCGGCGATTTATCTGGCGTACATCGAACGGATGGAGGAAGCGGAGCGGCTCGAGGACCTGCAGGAGAGAGCAGGGGCCGCCCGCATGCGGGAACTGGCAGTGCGGACGCTCTGCGCGGATCTGGCCGCGCTGGAAGCGAACTGACTGCGGGGACTTCGCGGAAATGGGTGAAGTACAGCAGAAAGACAGCGCTCCTGTCCTTCGGCATGGCGCCGGAGGGCAGGGTTGTTTTCTGCCTTTTTATACAATTTTAAGATTACAGGATCGGGAAGTGTGTTACAATAAGCATAATTTTATTAAAAGCATTGCGAAAATGTGAAGGAAATGTTACAACATATAGTGGGAGGATGACTATATGAGAACAAACTGGAAGTATATGCCGGTCATTCTGGCAGCTTCGCTTTTCTTAAGCGGCTGCGGGAATATCCTGGTACATAATCCGAGCAGCTCTGCGGCGCAGACGGTCTCCACGGAGGAACTCGGTTCCATAAATGAGACGGATCTTGAGGGCATCGTGTTCGGTATGGAGAATCACTATATCGTGCTGAATTCCCGCAATATCGATTACGCGCACAATATCGCCTATGACAAGAACGTGGTGCGGAATTTCCATACGGACGCCGGTGCGGTGGATCTGACCCGGATCGGGAAGTACAAGGTAGTCTTTACGGTGACTGTCAGCAAGGCGGCGCTGGACGCGGCGAAAGGCGGCGGCGTTGCCACGATGGCGGACACGGATTCCGCGGCCTCCTCGGGGGCGGTGGCAGTGATCGAGAAGATCTACGAGGTGGTCTCCCTCGAGCGGGCGCAGCGCCTAGCCGATCAGGGCATCATCGTCTGGGATTCGGGAAATGCGACGCACCCCAAGAGCGACGGCACCATCGTCGCCCAGGAGATCATTCCCGCCGACCTGATCGAAAGTGAGGAGACGGAACTGGAGGAGGCTCCGGAGGAGATGGACGACGGGGAAGAGGAGCACCAGCATATCTGGGTGGACAAGAAGATCCATCACAACGCGGAGACCCGGACTGTGCACCATGACGCCGAGACCCACAAGGTGGAGCATGAGGCGGAGGGCCACACCGAGACCGTGACGGTCACGGAGGCCTACGACGAGCCGGTCTACGAGACCATCACCTATTATGTCTGCGAAGAGTGCGGGTATGAGTTCAACGGATCCGACGGCCTCTCCGAGCATCAGGCGGAGACCGGACACTCCGGAGAGAGCACAAAGACCGTCAGCGAACAGACCGGCACCGAACATCACGACGCCGTGACGGAAGAGAAATGGGTAGTCGATAAGGAAGCCTGGACCGAGACCGTCGTGGACCGCGCGGCTTATGACGAGACGATCGTGGAGCGGGAAGCCTGGGACGAGACGGTCACTGTCTGCAGCGTCTGCGGGGAAGAACGATAAGCAGTTGAGGATTTGATAAATGGACAGGGAAGAAACAAAAGGCAGCAGCCTCTGGAATAAGATCCTGGCCGGAATATATTTTCCGGCCCTGATCCTGTTCCTGGAAGTAGTATTCAATCTTTCGACCGTGAAAACGATGAACGGGAGCAGCTTTTTACTGACGCTGCTCTTTTCTCTTACCATCGGAGCGGTCTGCTTTTTCTTGACCAGCATCCTGCCTGTACCGGTG
>ONST01000151.1 GCA_900320575.1 uncultured Eubacteriales bacterium | reverse complement strand
GAAAGACCGCAGGAAATGCCGGCCGCGGATCCCTTTGCGCAGGCAGTTCCTGCAGCGGCAGCCTTCGGCGCAGCCGCGGGAACCGGAACCTTCTCACAGGCGGCGCCGGCACCTGAGCCCCGGAACGCGCAGCCGGCCTTTGCGCCCGCTCCCGCGCCGGAGCCGGAGGCGGAGGAGATCAGCGTATTCGCGGAGGGACTTCCGGACTGGAATATCGAGCCCCCGCAGATCGTCGTGAGGAGGAAACGCTCATGAAGGCGCCTGAGAGCTATGCAGAGTGGGCGGACGTGCTGGACGCGCTTGCATCCCGCAGGAATGACGCCGAGGTGCTCTCCGCCATGCAGGCGGGAACGCTTCCCTGGCAGAGCGGCGTCGCCGAGCGCTTCGCCCGGAGGCTCATCGATACGGTCAACGGCCGCATGAACGCGGCCACGGACCAGTTCCAGAAGAGCATGAGCCGCAGCCGCGGGCAGGAGAGCCTCATTGTACAGGCCGTTCTCAGCCTCCGGAAGGAGCTGCAGTTCCTCGCCCGGGTGATGGACATTCCCGTCATTCCCGAGAAGGACCGCCGCCAGTATGTGCAGATGGTGCGGAATCAGGCGGATCAGATGCAGAAATCGCTGGAGGATTCCGCCCGCACCGACCGCACCGGGAAGCTCGGGAGCATCGTCCGCAACCACCGGGTCAACGCATTCTGACGGAGGAACAGCCATTATGAGCAATCTGGCAGAGGGGAAAAACCTGCTCCGGCGCTATTCGACGGCGCGGATCCCCTTCATTACCATTAACACCATCGAAAAAATGCGGACCCTCGGCCTTCTCAAGGAGATCGCCGGGGAGCTCTCGCTGACTTTCTACGCGCACACCCTCAGCAAGGGCGTGTATGATATCGCAACGGAAAAGGTGGTCAACGAGGACAAGTCCATTTACGGCGCCATCGACTTCATGATGGACGAGATGCGGCGCCGCCAGTATCTGACGCTGATCCTGACCGACGTGCCGGATCTGAGCACGGACAACGCCGAGGCGCAGCAGATGCTGGCGCTGGTGAACCTGGCAAATGAATCCGGCGGCGTGATCATCGTCATGACCAGCAATCCCATCTGGACCCAGCTGCAGCGCCAGGGCCTCATCGTGCGGATCGATAACCCGGACGAGGAGGAGATGGTGGCAATCATTTCCGAATACATGAACGACTACCGCCACGAGATCCCCATCGAGTGGGATAACGGCGACATCCGCGAGGCGGCGTCCATCCTCTCGGGCGTCACCAGCATCGAGGCGGAAAATGTCATTGCCGCCCTCATCGCCAACAAGTGCGTCCGCAAGTCCGACATGGACGAGGTGCGCAGCGCCAAGGAGCGGCTGTTCTCGGAGATCTCGGGACTCGAGAAGATCCGGGTCGACGAGTCGGTGCGCGACGTGGGAGGCCTTGCGGGCCTCAAGAAGTGGCTGAATGAGAAAAAAGAGCTGCTGGTCCCCGAAAAACGGGAGCTCCTGCGCTCGAAGGGCCTGATGCCGCCCCGGGGCATTCTCCTCGTCGGCGTGCCGGGCTGCGGGAAGTCCCTCTCCGCCAAGTCCATTGCCGTCAACTGGAAGCTGCCGCTTTACCGTCTCGATTTCGCGACGGTCCAGGGCCAGTACGTGGGCCAGTCGGAACAGCAGCTCAAGGACGCCTTCCAGACCGCGGAGAGCGTCGCTCCCTGCATTCTGTGGATCGATGAGATCGAAAAGGGCCTCTCCGGCGCCACGGCCGGCGCGGGCGACGGCGGCGTCTCCACGCGCATGGTCGGCCAGTTCCTCTTCTGGATGCAGGAGTGCCGCAAGCAGGTCTTCGTCGTGGCCACCGCCAACGACGTCTCCATGCTTCCCTCGGAGCTCCTCCGCAGAGGGCGGTTCGACGAGCTGTTCTTCATCGATCTGCCTACCGCCGACGAGCGGCGCGATATTATCGCATTATATATGAGGAAATACCTCAACCTGAACTTCGCCGGCGCGCTGGCGGACCACATCGTGGAGCTGACGGACGGCTTTACCGGCGCGGATCTCGAATCCACGATCCGGGACCTGGCCTACCGCCAGATCGCCAACGACGGTTTCGTGATGAACGCGGAAAATATCATCAGCGCCTTCAATAACGTGGTGCCGCTCTCCCAGACGTCCCCCGAGAAGATCGAGGCGATCCGCGACTGGGGCAAGGAGCGGGCAGTGCCCGCCTCCGGCCGCCCGATCGGTGGGGAGAAGCTGGCGGAGAAGAAGAGCGGACCCAAGACCCGCAAGGTCCTGGTCTGACGAAAGGAGAACGGTATGCCAAGACCCATTTTCCGGAATCAACAGCAGCAGCAGACTTCCGCGGCGCTCAGCACGAGGCCGCAGGCCTCCCAGACGCGCTCCCGCATGGATCCGGCGAAGCTGGACCTCATCCTCCGGCGGAAGCGCTCGCAGGCCTACATGGACGCCCTGAAGCGTCTGGACGCCGGCGGGCATGTCCACAACCGGCAGCAGATGGAGGAGATCATCAACGCCATCCGGGCGGAGTTCCCGGAGGTCTCTCTCGAAGGGATCCTGCTCGGCTTCGTGGACAAGTGCTATCTCGGCGCGCCCTACGAGGTGCATACGATCGACCTCTCCGGCGGCATCATCGAGCACTACAAGCGGGGACAGATCCTGCCGAACGGCATGGAGAAGGCCCGGACGCTGGCGATGTCCGGCAGCTACCAGTTCATCGAAGTGTACACCAACTGCCTGCGCGCAGTCAGCTCGAACGGCTCCGTCTCGGTGATCCCCTGCTGAAACACGCATTTCCCGGACGGGGCGCGGCCGCGGTCCTTTCGGCGGCCGGCGCACACCGGGGTGGACGGCCCGTAAGATACGCGAATCGCGCGGACCGGACAGGGAAGGGAAAATCTTTCCTGTCCGATAAAAAAGAATTGACCCCGGCCCTGTTCCTGTGCTATAGTGGTTAAGCCACAGGTAACAGGGTTGGCTTATTTTTTTGTGCGTCATTTTCCGGCGGAAGCGGGAGAGGGCACATGGAGAAGGCGCCGCCCTTCACAACTAAAGGACAATCATTGGAGGTGGAAAACCGTGCGTACAAGGATAACTTTAGCGTGTACAGAATGCAAGCAGAGAAACTACAACACCAAGAAGGATAAGAAAGAACATCCGGAACGGCTGGAGACGAAGAAATACTGCAAATTCTGCCGCAAGCACACCCTGCACAAGGAAACCAAGTAAGGTCCAGGCAGGTCGGAGGTCGTAATATGGCAGACAGCAAAAAGGAAAATGCCGGAAAGCCGAAGAAGAGCTTTTTCAAGGGCGTAAAGCAGGAATGGAACAAGATCATCTGGGTGTCGAAAGAGGATCTGCTCCGTCAGACCGGCCTGGTGGCCGTCATTTCCCTGCTGCTCGGCGTCCTGATCACCCTGATCGATCAGGGAGCGCTTCAGCTGGTCAACTGGCTGATGTCGATTTGATCTGCATCCGCAGACAGATGAAGAGGTAACAGATGGCAGAAGCGAATTGGTACGTAATCCATACCTACTCGGGATATGAGAACAAGGTGAAGGCGAACATCGAGAAGACCATCGCCAACCGGCACCTTGAGGATACCATCCTGGAGGTCCGCGTTCCCCTTGAGGACGTCGTGGAGACGAAGAACGGCGTGACGAAGACCACGCAGAAGAAGCTGTTTCCCGGCTACGTCCTGGTCCACATGGTGATGAATGACGATACCTGGTACGTCGTCCGCAACACCCGCGGCGTCACGGGCTTCGTCGGTCCCGGAAGCAAGCCGGTCCCTCTCACGGAAGAGGAGATGTGGCCGCTGGGCATCGGGGAAGCGAAGGAAAAGCCCGCGTCTCCGAAGCCGAAGTACATCGCGGATTACGAGAAGGGCGACATGGTCGTCGTTATCGCGGGAGCCTGGGAGGGCACCGAGGGTGTCGTGAACGCCGTCAACGCCCAGAAGCAGACCGTGACGATCAGCGTGGAGCTCTTCGGACGCGATACGCCGGTGGAGATCAGCTTCGCCGAAGTCAAGAAGAAATAAACAGTCCCGCCGGGACGGAAAGCCGCCCGGGAAGAAAGGGCTGTGAGGCACTAATGTGCGCGTAGACATGTCATTACGCGGATTGCCCTCCGTGGATGAACGCGGGGAGCGATTAGTGGAAGGGTTTTATACTCGCCATACCACATAAGGAGGTTCGAATCATGGCAAAGAAAATTACAGGCTACATCAAGTTACAGATTCCGGCAGGCAAGGCAACTCCTGCTCCGCCTGTAGGTCCGGCTCTCGGACAGCACGGTGTCAATATCGTACAGTTCACAAAGGCATTTAACGCGAAGACCGCTTCTCAGGAAGGGGATATCATCCCGGTCGTGATCACGGTCTACGCGGACAGAAGCTTTACCTTCATTACCAAGACTCCGCCCGCTGCTCAGCTGATCAAGAAGGCGATCGGCCTGCAGTCCGGCTCCGGCACACCGAACAAGACCAAGGTCGGCACCATCACCAAGGATCAGATCCGCGAGATCGCCGAGAAGAAGATGCCGGACCTCAACGCCGGAAGCATCGAGGCGGCTATGAGCATCATCGAAGGCACCTGCAAGAGCATGGGTGTCGTGGTAGCTGAATAACAAAGTGGAAGGAAACGGCGCATCGCTTCCGGAAAGAAGGAGCGGGCGGACCGTTGGCGGAGCGGAAAGACTCCGGACCATTTTCCGATATGACCACAGGGAGGTAAATGAAACATGAAGCGTGGTAAGAAATATTTAGAAGCAGCAAAAGCGATCGACCGCATGACCCAGTATGATCCGGAAGAGGCGATCGCTCTGGTAAAGAAGACTGCAGTCGCGAAGTTCGATGAGACCGTGGAAGT
>ONST01000139.1 GCA_900320575.1 uncultured Eubacteriales bacterium | reverse complement strand
CGCGCGATCCGGGACGGAGAGACGGTCTATCTCGATTACCGGGCCGTCAGCAGCTCCGTCAACCGGCGGATCTGGTACGATGAGGAGGAGGAAGTCCTGGTGCTGGCAAGACCTGACGAGCTCACGGTGATCGACGCCGGAGACGGGGCAGATGCCTCCCTGGTGAAGCGGATCGGGGACGACCTCTATCTCTCCCGGGATTTCCTGGATACCTGCACGGACTGGACCTGTACCGAGGTCTCGGATCCGGCGCGCCTCGTGATCTTCACCAGATGGAGCTACGCCGCGGAGGACGTGACGGATCAGGCTTACGTGCGTTACCGGGCGGGGATCAAGAGCCCGGTGCTGCGGGAGCTCGCGGCCGGCGAGACGGTCCGCGTCCGGGATATTTCCTCGGACGGAACGCCCTCCGCCGACAAGGTGGACGGCTGGACCTATGTGACCAC
This sequence comes from uncultured Eubacteriales bacterium, assembly GCA_900320575.1. Classification (GTDB taxonomy): domain Bacteria; phylum Bacillota; class Clostridia; order Lachnospirales; family Lachnospiraceae; genus Chordicoccus. The sequence goes on along the minus strand of ONST01000139.1, from coordinate 2,918 downwards.
GAAGGACGGCTTTACCGGCTACGTACAGGATAAGTATCTTAAGAATCTGCGGAAGGTGGAGGAGGAGCACGAGCCGGTATGGGGGACCTACACCTCCATTTCCATGGACGAACCGGTCAATATGGCCTTCCATCAGGTGACCAACCGCGCGGCGAACGCCTCTCTTGAGAAGATGCTGTCCGGGACGAAGGGGCTCAACGTGATCGCCCCCACCTGGTTCTTCCTCAATGACCGCGAAGGGAATCTGACCTCTCTGGCGACGGAGGACTACGTGGCCGCCGCCCACGAGGCGGGGCTTTCGGTCTGGGCCGTGGTCAATGATTTTGACGGAAGCGTGCACTCCGCGGAGGACACCGCCGCCGCCCTTTCCTCCTTCCGCGCAAGGGAGATGATGGTCTCCGTGATCATGGAGGAGGCGGAGCGGACCGGCTTTGACGGCGTCAATGTGGACTTCGAGAAGGTGACGGAGGACGCCGCGCCCGCATTTCTCGAATTCGTCCGGGAACTGTCCAGCGCCTGCAGGGCGCGGGGTCTGGTGCTCTCGGTGGACAATTACGTGCCGGAATTTACGAAATACCTGGACCGCAGGGAGCAGGGCATCGTCGCGGACTACGTGGTCACCATGTGCTATGACGAGCACACGGCGGGCTCCGCGGAGGCGGGCTCGGTGGCGTCTCTGCCCTATGTGAAGAAGGGCATCGAGGACACGCTCCTGGAGGTCCCGGCGGAGAAGGTCATCGCTGCGATCCCGTTCTTCACCCGCTTCTGGGTGACCCGCGGCAGCGGCGCCCCGTCGAGCTCGGCCCTCGGCATGGAGGAGGCGGACCGCACCATCGACGATTACAGGCTTTCCGAGCGCTGGGACGAGGAGACCGGCCAGAATTACGCGGCCTTCAGCGACGGCGACACGAAATATGAGATCTGGCTCGAGGACCGGGATTCGGTCGCGGCGAAGATGCAGGCGGTCGCGGAGAGCGGAGTCGCCGGCGTCGCCGAGTGGAAGCTCGGGCTCGAGAAGAAGGAGATCTGGGACGTGATCGCGTCCCGACTCGCCGGCTGAGCGGGCGGACGGGGAGCGAAAGGATGTCTGCGTCCGGCGGGGCGGGTGCCTTCGCCGGCTGACCATAGAACAGGATGAGAGTACTGTCTGAACAGGAGGTGGAAACGATGTACGATTATTCCATGTTCCGGACCGGGATCCGCGGATTTGAGAAGGACGAGGTCCTGGAATACATCCGGAAGCAGGAGAGCGAGACCTCGGCCGCGATCGCGGAGCTGGAGGGAGAAGTCCGAAAGAAGGATGAGATCATTGCGGATCTTCGGAAGCGCCTGGAGATCAAGGACGACCAGCGGGCGCAGCTGGAGGAGGAGATCCGCTCCAAGTATCAGAAATACATCGACAATTATGAGCAGATCGGCGCGCTGATCTATGAGTCCCGCATCCGCGGCAACCAGATGATCGAGGAGGCCCAGCAGGAGTCCGACCGGCTCCTCGGCAGCGCGCGGACGGAATCCGAGACGATGCTCACGAAGTCGAAAAATGATTCCGAAGCGATGCTGGCCTCCGCCAAGGACAAGTCCATGACGATGATGAACGCGGCGAAGACCGAGGCGGAGCGTCTCCTCTACCGCGCGCGCACGGAGTCGGAAGAGATGCGCTCTTCGGCCCGGACCGAGTCCGAGGAGCTGCGCAGGAGCGCCCGGGAGGAGAGCGACCAGCTCCTTTCTTCCGCGGACGCCGAGGCGAAGCGGCGCGTCAGCTCCGTGCAGGGGCAGATCGACGCCAAGCTCACCGACGGCAAGAAGAAGTATATCGCGGTGCAGGACGAGATGAACGAGATCGTGGATCTCTTCAATCAGATGCAGCGCCGCTTCATGCAGTCCTACAAGGAGATCCACGAGATCACGCAGAGCATGCCCGATTCCCTGGACGACATCAACGTGGATTTCGACGAGGAGGACAATCTGGACGGGGAGTACGCAGACGAGGAGGTGCGCTTCCATTTTGCGGGACGCAGGGACGCCGACGATCTGCTCGATGAAGATGAAGACGCTGATTAAGACCGTATCCCGGGAGCATCCGGAGGAGGAGGTCATCGAAGAGGCGGCGCGGATCCTCCGGGAGGGAGGCCTGGTGGCCTTCCCCACAGAGACGGTCTACGGCCTGGGCGGCGACGCCCGGAACCCGCTTTCTTCGCGGAAGATCTACGCGGCCAAGGGCCGCCCCTCGGACAACCCGCTCATCGTCCATATCGCGGACATGGAGCATCTTCCGCCGATCGTGCGGGAGATCCCGGAGACGGCGCGCGTCCTCGCGGAGCGCTTCTGGCCGGGACCGCTGACGATGATCTTCCGGAAGACGGACGAGATCCCCGACGAGACCAGCGGGGGGCTTCCCACCGTGGCGGTGCGCATGCCCTCGGATCCCGTCGCGGCGGCGCTGATCCGCGCTTCCGGAGGCTATGTGGCGGCGCCCTCCGCCAATACTTCGGGGCGGCCGTCCACCACGCGGGCTTCCCACGTGATCGAGGACCTGATGGGCAGGATCGAGATGATCCTCGACGGCGGGGACGCCGACATCGGACTGGAATCCACCATCGTGGACTGCACGGAGGCGGTCCCGGTGATCCTGCGCCCCGGCTACATCAGCCGCGGGATGCTGGAGGAGGCGGTCGGCGAGGTGCGGATCGACCCCGGCATTCTCGAGGAAAATGCGGACAAACACGTGCGGCCGAAGGCCCCGGGCATGCGCTACCGGCATTACGCGCCGAAGGCCCCCGTCACCATCGTGGAGGGAGCGCCGGAGGACGTGGTGCGCACGATCAACCGCCTGACGGAGGAGGCGGCCCGGAAGGGCCAGAAGACCGGCGTTCTCGCCGCGGAGGAGACCGCGCCCCGCTACCGGGCGGATCTGGTCT
>ONST01000017.1 GCA_900320575.1 uncultured Eubacteriales bacterium | reverse complement strand
TGAGTAAAGACATCAATGTATTAAGAAGGAAAGCGACCATAGGCGGATGTGCCGCCATGCTCAGTGCAGGTCTTTCCACACTTCTGTATTCGGTCTGTCTGGGAACGATAAAGGAAGAGTTTGCCATGTCAGCCGTTCTTGCCGGAGCGCTCAGTACGATCACTCTGATCGGACAGGCTCTCGGCGGCATCATCGCCGGATATCTGGCTGACCGGATCGGACGCCCGAAGGTTCTGGCCGGTTCCGTGTCGCTGGTTACTCTGGCAGGCCTGATCATCTCCTTCATGCACAACGAAACGACCTTCGCCATCTTCCGCTTTATGGCAGGCATGGGAATGGGCGCCTGCTACTACCTGTCAGTTATCTTCGTAGGTGAATTTTACGAGACGAAGGTGCGCGCCACAAAAGGAGCTGTCGTCACTTCCTTCTGGAATGCCGGCTACGTAATTGTCTGTCTGATGAGCGCCTATATGCTTGAGCCTCTTGGTTGGCGATGGCTGTTCCGTATCTCCGCGCTGCCTATCATTGTTGCAATCTGGATGTTCTTCAATCTGGAAGAAGCTCCTGCTCAGCAGGAGACGCAGGCCATAAAAAGAAAGGCAAAAGGCAAGAACGAGTACTCGGTTCTGTTTTCTAAGCCCGAATACATTAAGAAGGTAATCGTATGGATCGCTTCCCGTATCTTCTACATGTTCGGATATTATGCAGCGATCACCTGGCTTCCGAACTTTGTACAGACACAGGTCGGACTCAGCCTGAAATCAGCAGGCTGGTTTACAGCAGTCAACTATATGGCCATGCTGATCGGTACGATCATCGGCGGCTACGTCTCCGATAAACTCGGAAGAAAGAAATCCTACATTATCGTCAGTATCCTTCTGGGACTTATGGCTCCGGTCGTCGCATTCAAGACGAATGTCAATAATATCTTCTTCATCATGCTGATCTGGGGCTTCCTGTACGGCTTCCCCACCGGATCCTCCGCCACCTTCATGGGCGAGTCCTGGCCGGATGACATTCGCGGCACGGCTGTCGGTCTGACCTATAATCTCGGACGTATCGGCTCCTGGATCTCTCCGATTCTTGTCGGATTCCTGGTGGACCGCGGTTCTGCCCCGATGGGTATTGCTTCTGTCGGCATCGGATATGTACTGTCCGCGCTGATCCTGGTCCCGTTCGTAAAAGAAAAAGAATATGATATGTCGAAAAATGCCGAAGCATAACTGATCTTCAGATCCGGATCAGAACAAATCTGCAGACAAATTATCTGGGAGGAAAGAAATGTTTCATAATTTTACCTTTTTTGTGCCCCGCACGGTTTTCGGAGTAGGCGAGTCCAGAAGGCTCAGCGTCTATGTCAAAAAGCTGGGCGCTAAAAAAGCGCTGGTGCTCTATGATATGGGTGTCAAGAAAGCCGGTGTAGTCGACCCGATCATTGAGGCCCTGAATAAAGACGGAATTGAAACCGCCGTCTTCGACAAAGTCGTCGCCGACCCTACAATGGAAAGTGTTGATGCAGCCGCAGACCTTGCGGTCGCCGAGAAAGTTGACATTTTAATCGCAGTCGGCGGCGGCAGTACGATCGACACCGGCAAGACAGCGCGCATGCTGGTTACAAACGGAGGAAAAGCTGCCGACTATACGGTCGATAAGGGCGTCGATCTGTTCACAAAGCCGGGGCTTCCCTACATCGTAGTGCCTACGACCTCCGGAACCGGGTCGGAAGTGACTTTCTCCTCTGTTCTTACCAATACAGAGCTCGACCGCAAAGTAGCTGTCCGGGATTTTCAGAAAATGCCGGTCGATTATGCAGTCCTCGACCCCGAGACCGTTCTGACCGTACCGCCTTCGGTGACTGCCGCCTGCGGCATGGACGTCCTTACGCACGCTGCAGAAGCCTTCCTGAAGCCCTCCGCGACCCCCTTCAGCGACGCGATCAACCTCTATGCGGTCGAGCTTTGCATGCAGAATCTGGAGACAGCTGTGAAAAACGGCTCTGATATCGAAGCGCGGGCCAATATGATGATCGCCTGCACAATGGCCGGGGCCGGCATCGCAAGCTGCGGCCTGCACCTGGGCCACGGCATGGCGCAGGCCATGGGAGCTCTTTGGCATCAGCCGCACGGCATCACCTGTGCCTGGGCGCTCCCCTATGTCTACGAGCATGTCTGCGAGCTGATGCCCGAGAAGTCCAGGCAGCTGGCAAAAGCTTACGGGATTGGGCTGAACGGCAGCGAAACCCCATCTGAAGTCAAGGATCTCCTCTTCCAGGCAACCTGGGCTCTGAATAAGCGTATCGGAATTCCGACTCTTGCAGATAGAGGCTTCACGGAAGAAAAAGATTTTGAAGACATTATCCGTGCAACAGCCAGAGAGCAGAAGCTCTGCCAGCAGTCCATCCGCCCCTTTACCGAAGAAGACAGCCGCAGATACTATCACGATCTCTTTAACCGGTAACCACAGCAGATAACTTCACCCGTTTCCCATACCCACACAACAAAATCGCGAAACGGGAACCCCCGGGAGCTTTCCGCTTCCGGGGTTTTATTATATAAGCTATATATTCTTCAGTGCTTCCCGAACCCGCAGTTGGGGAAGACGCAGGTCTTGCAGTTGAGGCACATCCCGCCCTCTCCCATCAGCATCAGATCCTGCTCCGTGACCGGGACGCCGGCCAGAAGAAGCGGAAGCACCAGATCGAAGACCGTTCGGTTCGAGAACATCACGCAGCTCGGAAGGCCCACGATGGGAATGTCTTCGCCGGTGTAGGCCAGCATGAACATCGCGCCCGGGATCGCGGGCACCCCGTAGGCCACCACGCGGTCAGAGACCACCCGGATCGAGTGCGGCGTACGGTCGTCCGCGCTGACGCTCATGCCGCCGGTGCAGATGATGAGATCCACGTGCTTCTCCAGCATCTGCTGCATCGCATGGATCTGGATGGAAATGTTGTCGTCGGTCACCTTGTGCAGGACAACCTCCGTGTCATACTCCGCCAGCTTCTTTTCCACCACCGGAGTGAACTGATCCTCGGCCCTCCCGCGGAAGACCTCGCTCCCGGTGGTCATGATGCCGATCCTCCGGTGCCGGAAGGGGCAGATCCGGAAAACTGGGCCTCCCAGGGCCGCCCCTCGGGCGAGGTCGATCTTATCCTTCCGGATGGCAAGAGGCACGACGCGGATACCGGCGATCACATCGCCCTTTCTGACCGGAGTTTTGCCGTGGCGGGAGGCCACGACGATCTCCCCGAGGGCGTTGATGGCATTCAGCCTGTCACGTTCCACCAGCAGTACGCCGTCGGTGTCCGCGATCAGCTGCACCATGCCCTCCTCGATCTCCGCGGCGTGCATGTACTCACTCCTGCAGATCCCGTAGAGCATGGCTGCCGCCTCATTTTCATGCAGCATGCCGGGACTGGGCTCCCAGATAAAGACGTTGGCGTTGCCGCTGTCCAGCAGCGGCTGCACGTCCTCCCGGGTGACCACATGCCCCCTCCGGAAGAGAGGATCCAGCTTCTGTCCCCGGACGATCCGGGGCACGTCGTGGCACAGGTTCTGCCCGACTGCGTCCTGAACACACATTTCCTTCATCAGCATCTGCAGCTCCTCCTTCCGGTCCTGTTGATTCTGTCAGTGCCCCTGACAGGCCCCCGTAAGGGAGCCGTGCCAGGGGCACACGTTATGTGGGTCGTTTGTCCGTTCTGTACGTGGATCAGTGTCCGCCGCTGGCGATCTCGGCCTCGATCTCTTCCTTGGTCATGCCGCGCTTATCCGTCACCGGGTTCATACGGATGTCGTCCAGGATCTCATCGAAGTCAGAGCCGTAATCGTAGGTCGCCGGCTTGTATTCTCTGCCTTCCTCGATGGCTTTCAGGCCCGCAAGGATCTTGTCCGGAGTGCCCGGGATCTCATAGATGCGGACGCCGCAGGCGTTGTAAACGGCGTTGATGACCGATACGTGCGTGCAGCTCTGGAAGCTCTCGGAAGCGCCGCCGGAACCGTGGGGGCCCCACTGTCTCGGGGTCTCCTGGTACTCGAATACCAGGTCGTCCGGAATGTCGTTGCAGCGCGGGAAGCCGCAGCCCAGCGGAGAACCGCACTTCTTGACGTCGTCGTAGTAATCCTCGCTGAGGGCGAAGCCGATGGAGTGCTCCATGGCGCTGTAGCCCTGGCCGTCGACGGTCAGGAAGTTGCCGACGATACCGACGTCCACAAGGGCGTGGAGCGCGACCGTCTGGATCTTGCCGGTCTTCTTGTTGACCTCGACTCTGGCGATGGTCACGATGAAGTTCTGGTCAGAGACCGGGTTGCCGGTGCCGTCGTCCTCGTTGATCGGCGTGCACTGTCCGATGTTGCTGTAGACGCCCGAATACTTGGTCGGGATGCCTTCGGCGACCATCTCGTCATAGGTGCGGAAGGTGCCGTCTTCCTTGCGCATCGCGTCAAGGAGCTTGCTGCAGGCGTCGAGAGTGGCATTTCCTGCCATGTAGTGCGAACGGCTTCCGGAAGCCGGGCCGGTCGGCGGGCAGTACTTGGTGTCGTTCTGGAGCTGCTCGATCTGGTCTTCGCGGAGTCCCAGCGGACGAAGAGCCTCATAGAGATGGACCTTCGCGCCGACGGACGCGCCCTGTCCGACTTCTTCCCAGCAGTTGTAGCCGCGGACGTTGCCGTTCGGCAGGAGCTCGACGGCGACCTCGGAGCGGTCAGCCGGTGTGGAGACGTGGTAGCCGCCGATGGCGATGCCGGCGCCTCTGACCCAGCCTTCGTCAGCCTTGTCAGACGGCTGCTTCGCCCATTCCATGGACTCGTCGTAGTAGGGCTTCATGCGCTCCATCATGGTGCGGATCGCATACAGTCTGTACGGAGAACCGTTCGGTGTGGTATCGCCTTCCTTGATCAGGTTCCGCATACGGAACTCGAAGGGATCGATGCCCATCTTGTGGGCCAGCATATCCACGATCTGCTCGCCGCCGGTGTAGACCTGCGGAGAACCGTAGGCGCGGTACGCGACGCCGTAAGCCTGGTTGGACAGACCGCCGCGGGCCAGGCCGCGCATGTTCGGGATGTTGTAGTTGTAGCCGTAGAAACGGACCATCTTGCCTTCCAGGTTGCCTGCGGAGGAAGCGGTGGCGCCGTGATCCATGACGCCGTCGAAGTCCATGGCGAGCATCTTGCCGTCGTCGTCGCAGGCGAGCTTGATGTTGCAGAAGCTGGCCGCGCGCTTGCCGGTGTATCTCTGGGTCTCTTCATAGGTGGTGGTCCAGTTGATCGGCTTGCCGACTGCCATGACCGCGACGCCCATCAGAGCGGCCGCGCTGTTGTCCATGGAAGCACCGAAGCTGGCGCCGGCCGGAGCGCCGACCATGCGGAACTTGTCCTTCGGAATGCCGATGGCGTCCGGAACGAGGTTGAAGGAAGCCCAGATGTTCTGTGCCTTGTAGTTCACGGTGAGGAGGCCGTCCTCATCATAGTAGCCCTGTACGCACCACGGCTCGAGCATCAGGTGCGGCTGACGGCTGGAGTAGAAGCTGCCCTCTACCGCGTGGACGCCGGAGCCTTCCTGATTGGCCTTCGCGAAGATCGCGCGGGTGTCCTTGCCCTTGAACAGCGGCTGCTTCAGGAAATCATTCGGCATATCATCGCTGTGGATGCCGACCGCGCCCGGTTTGCAGGCATCAAGGAAGGTGCGGTAGACCGGAAGATCTTCGTAGTCAACCTTGACCTTCTTGGCGGCTTCTCTGGCGATCTCGCGGGTCTCGGCGACGACGACTGCGATCGGATCGCCCTTGCGGCGGACCTTGTCGCCTGCCAGGACCGGGATCATGGCCTTCTTGATCATGCTGCGCTTGTGGCCGATGCCCGGACCCATGTTGTTGCTGCCCTTGACGTCCTTGTAGGTCAGGACCGCGACGACGCCCGGCATTGCCTCGGCTTCCTCGGTATGGATCGCGAGGATCTTCGCGTGCTGCTTGTCCGAGAAGTGGACGGCCATCTCGAGCATGCCTTCCGGCATCTTCAGACGGATATCGTCCGCGTAATCGGTAACGCCGAGGACCTTGCCCAGAGCATCCGGTCTCGGATATTTCGTATGATAGAGCTGGCCGTCGTTCGGGATCTTGAAGGTGATATCCTCCATGGTCTTTTCCCCGCGCATCACAGCCGCGGCTGCCATGACGGCGTCGACGAGCTGCTTGTAGCCGGTGCAGCGGCACAGGTTGTTGTTCTTGGTAAACCAGTCACGGACGTCCTGTCTGGTCGGATTCGGGTTCACGTCCAGAAGGGCCTTGGCGGAAACGATGAAGCCGGGCGTGCAGAAGCCGCACTGAACGCCGCCGTAGGTGATCCATGCCTGCTGAAGGGGATGCAGGTTGTTCGCGGTGCCGAAGCCCTCGAGGGTCTCGATCACGGAGTGCTCCGCGACCTTTCCGTATTTCTTGATACATGCGCGGCAGGGCTTGCCGTCCAGGATGATGGTGCAGACGCCGCACTGACCGGTGCCGCAGCCGAGTTTCACAGAAGTAAGGCCGGTTCTGCGCAGAACGTCAGCCAGGGAATCCTTCTCCGGATCGCCGAACAGGATGCGCTCTACTCCGTTGACGACGAATACGCCTTTTCTGATTGCCATAAGTATTCTCCTCTTTCTTTGCGTTTTCTGGTCATTTGCATCGGGCGGGCCGGATGTTCGATCCGGCCCGTCGTCTTTTGAAAAATGCGGTGATTAGAACGCAGCCTTGTAGATCGCGATGCAGTCTTCCTTGGTCAGAGTTCTCGGGTTCTGCGGGCGGAGTCTTCCGTTTGCCATCGCCTCGTCTGCGAACGCCTCGATATCATCTTCGGTAACGCCGTACTCGTGGATCTTCGGGATCTTGAAGAGCTCATTGAGCTTCTCGAACGCATCCGCTGCCTTCAGAGCTGCCTCGTAGGCGGACAGGCCCTGGATATTCTCGCCGAGGGCTTCCGCGACCTTCGCGTACTTCTCGGGCTTCGCGATCGCGTTGAAGCGGGTGACATAAGGCATCATGGAAGCATTGGCCATGCCGTGCACGATGTGATACTTGTTCTCAATGGAGTATGCCAGGCAGTGGCAGCCAGCGCAGCCGGCGCCCAGAAGAGCCATGCCGGCGCAGGTCGCGCCGAGGGACATGCCGCTTCTCGCTTCCATATCGCTGCCCTTCAGATAAGCCTGACGCAGGTTCTTGGAGATCAGTTCGATGGCCTTCCAGCTCCACATATCGGAGAGCTCAGTGGCGTTGATGTTGGTATAAGCCTCGACGGCGTGGATCAGAGCGTCCATACCGGTCGCAGCGGTCTGCTTCTGCGGAAGGGAAGCGACGAGCTCCGGATCCACGATCGCAGCGCGGGACAGGACCTTCTTGGACAGAACGCCCGCCTTCTTGCCGGTGGCATCGTCGACGATGATGCTGCCGGAGGTGCACTCAGAGCCGGTGCCTGCGGTCGTCGGGATGGTGAAGAACGGAAGCGAATAGTTCGGGACCAGATCCTTGCCGATGTACTGATCTCTGGGAAGCGGGTTCGTGGCCAGCATAGCCGCGCCCTTGGTGCAGTCGATGGCGGAGCCGCCGCCGATGCCGATGCAGCCTTCCGCGCCCATTTCCTTGATCATGTCAAGACATGTCAGGACGTTGGAGAGAAGCGGGTTCGGACGGACGTCTGCGAAGACCTTATATTCAATGCCTTTTTCCTCAAGGGACGCCAGGATGTCCTTGATGATCCCGTTGTCATAGAGGAAGCGGTCGGTAACGACAAGGACCTTCTTCAGGCCTTCCGTTGCAACGATCTCACCTGTTGTCTTGGAGACACCGGCGCCAAAGTAAATGTTTCCGACCATAGCATAACGATAACTCATGATTTGTTTCTCCTTTCTTCTGCCAGTAAAGGTTAGGATGTGTATATAAACGGGTTGCTTTGAACAGATTGATACGTACCGTATTCAGTTTTAAAATATGCCTCCGCCTTACCCGGCCAGCGGGAAGAACAGCGGGAGGAAGATCATCAGCTCGGCGAAGGTCAGCAGCTGGACCGGGATGTTCGCCTTGGCGTAATCCGTAAAGCGGTAGCCTGCCACCATCGTCATGGTGATCTGGGAGTGCGCCATCGGCGTCGCACAGGTGGTGCTGGCCGCGTAGGCGACTGCGAGACAGTACGGGAGGATGTTGAAACCGTAAAGCTTGCAGGCCCCGATCACGATGGGGGTGAAGATGACGGTCGTCGTGGCGTTCGCCAGGAAGTTGCTGACCACCATCGGGAACAGGATGACGATCGCCAGGAAGAGGACCGGATTGACCTGCGTCCCCAGGACCTTCGTCAGCACGTCCGCCAGCATCTGGTTGATATTCGTCGCCGTGATGCCGTTCGCAAGGCCCATGCAGCACCCGAGGAACAGGACGCTGTTCCAGTTGATCCGCTTAATGGTCTTCCGCGGTTCCGCGCAGCCTGTCACGAAACAGAGCATCGCGGAAAGAAGAGCCGTGATGGCGGTCGGCAGGAGCGAAGCGGTGTACGAGATCACCATAAGAACGAAGATGACGACAAGGATGATCATCTTCCGCTTGTAGTGCGGATGGTGCTCGTATTCCGTCATGTCCTGCTTAAGGAGCGCCTCGTCCTCGATGCCCTCCAGCGGGCGGTCTCCCCAGATCTTTATGCCCAGCTTATAGCCGATCAGCTGTTCATAGAGGAGGAAAGAGACCAGGAGGATCAGGCCGACCGGCATCAGGGTGAACATGCCGAGCGACTGGTCCGTCATCTCTGTCAGGATGCCCTGCACCGCCAGCTGGGAGGTGGACCCGATCAGGGTGCACGCTCCGCCGTACATGGCTCCGAAGGTGATGGACATGGTCATGTTCTTCATGGTCATGTTCTTCGACGTCCGGGAGACGCTGGCGATGATGGGCAGGAAACAGGCGACGACCGCGGTGTTGGCCATCCACATGGAGAGGAGGCCGCTGACCGCCCCGGCGAGCAGGATGAACACCCGCTCGTTATCCCGGGATACTTTTATAACGAAATTACCTATGATCTTGTCCAGTCCGGTCTGGGACATCGCCTCTCCGACGATCAGTGCGCCGAAGATCAGGATGACGAGGCTGTTCGAAAAACCGCTGAACGCCTCCTGGAAGGAGCAGACCCCCGTCACCACGAAGGCGATGCATCCCAGACAGGCCACCACGCAGGTGTTGATTTTGTTGATAACAAACAGGACAACACAGACCGCGATGATCAGAATTGCAATACTCTCATGTGACATTTCGACCTCCGAGCATCCTCACAACAAGATTTCGGGTGTCCGGGTATTGCGCAGTTTAAGGATCTGTCTTATTCCTCAGTGATACCCCGGGCAGCGAGCTCTTTCTCGTGCTGGACCTGCCACTTCTTGCCCATATGAAGAACGAGCATAGCCAGGGACAGGGTCAGGATCGCCAGAGCGAGCCAGATGTACATGGTAGCGGTGTAGCTTCCAGTGCGGTCATATCCGAGATGGATCGCCGGCATGCCGATCGCACGGCCGACATTGAAGAGGACCAGGCAGATGCCCAGAGCACCGGGGTTGTAGTACTTGCCGTAAGTATCCATGACGATGTAGGCGACGAGCAGCTGGCTCATGGTTCCGCCGATGCCGTGGAAAACGCCGATCGCGGTGTACATGCTCTCAGGGACCGGAAGCATGACCCAGAGGATGGCCAGAATGTAGAAACCGAAGACGATCGGAACAGCGACCTTGGCACCGAAGCGGTCCTTCACGATACCGACGCCGATCTTGGCCGGAGTCATGACCGCGTAGCAGAGCGCGTAAGCTGCCGCGCCGGTGGCTGCCGCAAAGCCCTTGGCGTTCGCGAAAGCCGGGATATTGGCGGTGATCGGGTGAGCGGTGCCTGCGACGATGAAATAGATCGCAATCAGGATGAACTGCATCGGGGTCTTCAGGAAGTCCTGAGGCATCATCGCGCCCTTCTTCACCTCTTCCTTCTTGTCGTCGCCCGTGCCGCTGCGGAGCGGGTCGTCCGGGGAGCTCTCGACCAGGAAGAAGGAGATCACGCACATTACGATGATGATGCCGGCGCAGATATACATGGCCTTCTGATACCCCTGTCCGGCGATCCACTTGGTAACGAAGTAGGTCCAGACGGTGGTGCCGAGAGTATTGCTGGCGGACAGGATCGAGGTAGCGGTTCCTGCGCCCTTCTTGAACCACGGCGGGATGACCGCGAAGACGGTCAGCTGTGCCGCGAAGGTGTAGCCGATGCCGCAGAAGAAACCGCCGACCAGGATGAGGGGCAGGGACTTCGCGGAGCCGACCAGCAGGTACTGGATCGCGTAGGCGATACCGGCTGTCAGGACTGCGCCCTTGGCGCCGACCTTCTTGTAATAGATCGAGAAGCCGGCGGCTGTGATCATACCGACGATCTTGGAGACCGTCTCAAACAGGGAGTAGGTCGCACGGGGCATATTCAGCGCCTCGGTGACCGGGACTGTGAAGAGGCCGAAGGCGTTGCTGCCCAGGCCCATGGCCGAGAAACACATGAAGAAGACGCCGACGAAGACGATCCATTGCTTTCTCGCTTCTTTCCCAAAATCAAATTTCTTCTCTTCTGCCATTCTGATTTCCTCCTTTGCTGCCGCCCCACATACGGCATTGGCAGGATGACCGCTTTTGATGATACCCACTCTCTGCTTTTTTACACATCCGCGGTCATAAAGTAACTGGTTCCCCCGCTCATCGTCATTTTCACAACTTTCAAGCGGCTCACGTAAAATGTTTTGTGCTATATTTATCATACGGGATCGGAAAACCGATAACAAATACGGCTTTTTGTCTCAGTTATAATGTTTTTTCTATGCTGTTTTCTGACGCTTCATTGCAAACGTGTGAGTAAATACCTCTAACTTCAAAAAGCCCGGAAATACGCCATTGTGCAAACGAACGCCCGGCCGCCGATGCAGTTTTTCGATAATGTTTTTTTTATCACACATTATGAAATTCGTATTATTTCTCTGATGCGCGCAGCGCCTTTTTCGGTATTTTCTTGGCAGATTATAGAATACCTGTTATAATTAAGTTTACATTCAAACCGTTGGCTGATAATTTCCGGGGGAAAAAGCCTATGACGATCACCCAGCTGACCTATTTTAAAGAGCTCGCCAAGATCCAGCACATCACGAAGACGGCGCAGTTCCTGCATATTTCCCAGCCGTCTCTTTCGAGTGCGCTGAAATCCCTGGAGGAGGAGCTCGGCGTGAAGCTCTTCGACCGCAACGGCAAGCTGCTGGTGCTCAACGACAACGGGCAGCTCTTTCTGCAGTATGTGGAGAAGGCGCTCTCCTCGCTCGAGACCGGCAAGACGATCCTGACTTCCTCCGCTTTCAACGGGATCCGCCCCGTGCGCATCTCCTTCACCTCGACGATGGGCTATACCCTGATCCCGCAGCTCTTCGGCAATTTCTATAAAACAGAGAACGGGCGGCGCATCCCGCTGATCTTCAAGTATCACGACGTCAACAAGGATGTGATGAACGATCTGATCACGCGGAATGCGGACATTATCTTCTCCTTCTCGGTCCACGACTCCTTCTCCTTCTTCCCGATCGTGCGGGACGAGCTGGTGGTCATGGTGCCGGAAGACCATCCGTTAAGCCGCGAGAGCGCCCTGTCCATCACCGACATCCGGAACGAACCGCTGGTGATCAGCTCCAAGGACGCCTACATGTACGATTACGTCTCGAACATGTTCGCGTATTACAATCTGAAGCCCAACGTCTATCTGACGGCGGACAATACGAACCTGCGAAATGCCTACGTCGCCCTCGGCAACTGCATCGCGATCGGCGCGAAGCTTCCCTTCAAGGTCCCGAACATCCGCATGGTCCCGCTGGACCACCCGATGCGCTACCGGCAGATCTATCTGTGCTGGAATCATTTCGAAGATTCGCCGGCCATCGACCTGGTGCGCCAGCACTGTATCGCCAATATGGACGCGCTGTAAGGCGTTCCGGGGCATAACGGCCGGATATCTATCGGGTCTGTGCCCGGGATTCCGGGCAGCCGGCCGGTCCGTAAACTTCAGACACATGGATGCTTTCCTGTACTGATGCAGGGGCATCCTTTTTTTATTCGGGGCGGAGGCAATGCGCTCTCCCGTCTTGCCTGCACCTCTTCTCTTACGGTATAATAGCAAGAGAAGCCGGATCAAAAGCCGGCTCTTTATAAAATGAGACTGCCGCGCCGCCGGGCCGGCATCAGAAGGAGTATGCATGATCACCAATGACAAAGGTCTTGTCGAATTAAAGCATCACGTGATCCGCGAAGTCTGCCGGCAGGCCTGGCAGGGCGAGATCACCCACGACGACCGCGAGCGGATCGCCCGCGAGATCAGCCCCGGGCCGAAGCCGCACTACCGCTGCTGTGTCTACCGGGAGCGGGAGATCGTCCGCGGGCGCGTCCGCCTCGCCATGGGCCTCAGCCCGGACGCTCTTCATCCCACGAAAAACGTCGTCGCCGTCATTCCCGCCGCCTGTGACGACTGCCCGATCCAGGACCACACGGTCACGGACAGCTGCCGGTTCTGTCTGGGCAAAGCCTGCCTCAACGCCTGCCGTTTCGACGCCATTGCGCCCGGCGATACCAAGATGAAGATCGATCCGGTGAAATGCAGGTCCTGCGGGCAGTGCGCGAAGGCCTGCCCTTTCGGCGCGATCATTCACCGGGAGCGGCCCTGCAAGCTCTCCTGCCCGGCCGGCGCCATTTCCTATGACGAGAATGGCCTGTGCCTGATCGACGAGGAAAAATGCGTCCACTGCGGCCACTGCATCCACGCCTGCCCCTTCGGCGCCATCGGCTCCAAGATCTACGTCGTGGATATCATCCGGGCCATTCAGGCCGGAAAGCGCGTCGTCGCCATGTGCGCTCCTGCCACCGAAGGGCAGTTCGGCAAAAATATCGGCATGGCCGCCGTCAGGGCGGCGCTGAAGAAAGCCGGTTTCGCGGAGATGGTGGAGGTCGGCCTCGGCGGGGATATGACAGCCGCTTATGAAGCGAAGGAGTGGATCGAAGCGCTCCGCGAGGGCCGCAAAATGACCACCTCCTGCTGCCCGGCCTTCATCTCCATGATGCACCATCATTTTCCGGAGCAGTATGAACAGAACAAATCGGCGACCGTCTCCCCGATGGTCGCGGTCTCCCGCTACCTGAAGTCGCAGGATCCTGACTGCGTGACCGTCTTCATCGGCCCCTGCATCGCGAAAAAGGGCGAGACGCTGAATGAAAATATCGCCGACAACGCGGATTTTGCCATGACATACGGGGAAATGGTGGCGCTTCTGGACTCGAAGGAGATCACACTTTTGCCCGTGGAGGAACCTTATCAGGAAGCCTCTGTGTATGGGAAGCGCTTTGCCGGAAGCGGCGGCGTGGCGAACGCCGTGCTCGAGGCGATGCAGGAAATGGGCGAGGATACTTCGGGGATCACCCTTCTGCGCTGTGCCGGCGGCGAGGAGTGCCGGAAAGCGCTGACTCTTCTCAAGGCAGGCCGGATCAAAGAAGATTTTATTGAAGGGATGATGTGCCCGGGCGGCTGCGTCGGCGGTCCCTCCCGGCACCAGACGGAGGCCCTGGTGGAACGCGCCCGCAGCGAGCTGCTCGCGGCAGCCGATCACCGCGGGATCCTGGAGAACCTGAAGAACTACCCGATGGACCAATTCTCCATGTTCCGGGACGGGCACCGGTAAAGACAGCCTGATACAGATAAAAAACGTCAAAAAGTGAGGAACAGCGATGTTTTGCGGAAATTGCGGATGTGAAGTAACAGAAGGAATGCACTACTGCAGCAACTGCGGTGCAAAGCTCGAAGTGGTCATCTCCCCGGTCCAAAGACCGGAAGACCGGGCGGCTGCCCGTGAGGAGGCGGAGCCCTATATTCCTGCCAGCCAGGCAGCGGAGCCGGAACCTGCTATCCCTGCAGGGAGCGCACCCGGTATTGCTCCCGGCCAGACGGCCGCGCAGGTCCCGGGAAGCGGAGCGCCTCAGGCGGCCCCTTCTGCGCCCGATCCGACCGTCTACCAGCCTCCGACGGCTTCCGCTGCCCCGTTTTCCGTCCCTGCGGCTTCCGCTGTCCCGTTTTCCGGCCCCGCGGCGAATACGGTCAGGGGCGTCAATGCGCCGTTTGCATGGATCGCAGCCGCTGCGGCCCTGGCTGCGCTTGCCGCGCAGTTCCGAACAGGCAACGCCCTGAGCCAGATCTTTCTGACGTCGCTGGAGCTCCTGGTCCTTATGCTCACAGCCATTTCGGCCTCGAAACAGATCCGCCTCACGGCACTGCCGGCGCTCATCCATCTCATTGTGTTAGGTATCTCTGTTTACCAGGCCGCAAGAGCGACATCGGCCAATCTGACTCTTATGTCAGGGTATCTGCGTTCTCAGGCCCTCACTCTGATCGTTTATCTCCTCTTCCTGATCGCGGTCTTCGCGAACGGGCGCGCGAGGCAGATCTTCGGAGGGCTCTCCGTCATCGGCTTTGCGTTCCTCCTTGTGCGTGTGCTGAGCGCCCTGGCGCGCAGTTATGCGATGCAGCAGATGCCGGACCGCTATATGCTCATGAGCATGCTGGTCTCAGTATTTGCATATCTTTCCTATCTGGTGCTTTCCGTCGGCGTTTTCTGCATGCGGAACAGGGAGAAGGCGCAGGCATAAGGGCGTGTGTTTCTTCCATCGCGGCATACGCCGATTCGCGCGGAGAAGTGCAGCCACGCGGAATTCAAAGCCTGTCGTTGGCAGGCTTTTTCATCGCGGCATACGCCGCATGAAATCAAAAAAGCGGGAAACGCACCTTCTGCAAGCAAGCTTGCAAGGTGCGTTTCCCGCTTTTTTATTCCGCGTGGCTTTATGCTTACACGAAGAAAGCTCCGAACCGCCTTTCTGCAGGCAATCCGGAACCCTCCCTCGAGCGCGAGACGGGACTCGAACCCGCGACCCCGACCTTGGCAAGGTCGTACTCCACCAACTGAGCCACTCGCGCACACATTATGTGCTGTTCTCTCGAACAAATACGATTATACGGGAAAACCGCCCCGGTGTCAACCTCGTTTTTTGTAAATATATTCTCAAAACGTGGTCTGTTTTTCGTACAATCTGCCCAATAAATCCTCAGGGCCGGTTCTTCATCACCGCGCTCAGCACGTACTGATTGCTGCGGAAATTCTTCTGGCTGATATTTTCCAGGCGGATCAGATCGAGGTCCAGCCACTTCTCTTCCGAGACGATCATGATATGGGCGAACATCACCCCGAAATTGAATTCGTCCCACTTCTTCAGCGTCTCCACGGACCGGTTCTTGGAGAAGATATGGATCCGGTTCTCGGTCACCACAAATCTCCAGGGCTGAGTATTGAGCGCGGAGGGCGCGAGCCGGGCCGCCTCCAGCACGTCCTGCATCCAGCTGCGGGGCTCGTCCTTGTAGACGCACAGCCTGCTCATGGGCTCCCGCTTCGCCTCCGAGACCCTGCGGGTCAGAGAGCCGGCGGGCTTGCCGAAGGCCAGAAGGATCACCAGTTCCTTCCCTCCCCGGGTCATTTCCTCTTTTTTCAGGTGCGCGGAGCCCAGGAAGCAGCTTCCCAGACCGCGCGTCATAAGAAAGAGCGCGAGCTGTTCCCCCAGGTATCCCGCGTTCATCAGCGAGCGGTCCCGCTTTTCGGAATAAATGCTCAGATAATACGGCGCGCTGACCTTGAACAGTCCGCTCACCGGATGCTTTCCGTCGGTATTGTTGATGATCCCGATCTCGGTCTCGATCCCGGGATAAAGGGCCGGCGTCTCGCTGTAAAATGCGCCGATTTCAGCGAGCAGATCCTCCTCCACGGCCTCCATGCGGAATTTGCGGACGCTCTTTCTGGAAAAAATGGCCTCGTACAGATTCATTTCCATCCTTTTCCGGCTCTTATCGGTGCCGGATCCGTAAATGTTACAATTCTGTTACTATTTTAACTGATTCTTCTTCCTTATGCAATTGACAGCTGCATCATTTTTCGGACGGAATTCAAGCTGTTTTCGGTGATTTCAGCAAAGAAATCAAAGTTTTTGACGGTTTCCTGTTTGACATTGTGCGGCACTGTACTATAATAAAGCGTAGCGAACTGCTCTCTCCTGTGCGGGGGAGCTGCAACGATTACCGGAGGTTGAATTATTATGGAAAAAAAGAACATTGACTGGGGTTCCCTGGGGTTCGGCTATATGCCCACGGACAAGCGGTACGTCTCCAACTATAAGAACGGCGCCTGGGACGAAGGCGCTCTGGTGGACGATCCGATGATCACGATGTCGGAGTGCGCAGGCGTCCTGCAGTATTCCCAGTCGGTCTTTGAAGGCCTGAAGGCCTATACGACGGAAGACGGACATATCGTCACCTTCCGTCCGGATCTCAACGGTGCCCGCATGGAGGATTCCGCGAGAAGACTGGAGATGCCGGTCTTCCCGAAGGAGCGCTTCGTGGAGGCGGTCCGCCAGGTGGTCAAGGCCAACGCGGCCTGGGTCCCGCCCTACGGCTCCGGCGCCACCCTTTACCTGCGTCCCTTCATGTTCGGCTCGAACCCGGTCATCGGCGTCAAGCCGGCGGACGAGTATCAGTTCCGCATTTTCACGACTCCGGTCGGTCCCTACTTCAAGGGCGGCGCGAAGCCGATCGTCATCAAGGTCTCGGATTTTGACCGCGCTGCGCCCAACGGCACCGGCCACATCAAGGCGGGCCTCAACTACGCGATGAGCCTGCACGCCATCGTGACGGCCCACAATGAGGGCTTCGCGGAGAATCTGTATCCGGATGCCGCCACCCGCACCAAGGTGGAGGAGACCGGCGGAGCCAACATCATCTTCATCAAGGGCAATAAGCTGGTCACCAGCAATTCCTCTTCCATCCTGCCGTCCATCACCAGACGCTCGCTCGAGTACGTGGCGGAGCACTATCTGGGCATGGAAGTCGAGGAGCGCGACATCTACCTCACCGAGCTCGGCGAGTTCGAGGAATGCGGTCTCTGCGGCACGGCGGCGGTCATTTCCCCGGTCGGCAAGATCAACGACCACGGCAAAGAGATCGCATTCTCCAGCGGCATGGAGGAGATGGGCCCGAAGATCCGCAAGCTCTATGACACCCTCACCGGCATCCAGATGGGCCGCGTAGAGGCTCCGGAGGGCTGGATCCAGGTCATCGAATAACCGTTTCAAAGAAAAAAGCGTCTGCTCATCCGGGCAGACGCTTTCTTTTTTTGTACCTTTTTATTCCGGTCTCCGGAGGATCGCGAGCACGTTCTTCACTTCCTCCACGTCCTCCGCCTTCAGGCGGATATTGCCGTGGTGCTCGGTCCCGTCCGGCTCGGTGACCCGGATATCAAAGACGGTCCCCTCCCGGATCGCATTCGGATAGAGGCTGCGGCCGAAGGGCACCAGCTTCGGGTGATTCTTCTTGACGCGCTCCCAGCTTTCCTTCGCCTGGAGCAGCTGCATGGGGTTGATCATCGGTCTTCGGTCTCTCCTTTATAATTCCTCAGGCGTTCTGGAACAGCCGGATCTTCTCCTGCGCGGTGACCTTCACGGAGAATTCCGCGTAGGGAAGGATCCCCGTCAGGCCCGTGACGCCGTCGTTGATGGCCTGGATGCAGCCCTGGCCGCCCCGCAGATCAGGATCCGTGAAGATATCGATCTTGGAAATGCCGCTGGAGATGGCGTGGCGGATCGTGCGGTCCGAAAGGCCCGAGCCGCCGTGCAGCACCAGCGGGATCGGCACCGCTGAGGCAATGGCCTCGATTCGCTTATAATCGATGCGCGGGCGCACCGTGTAGGTGCCCTGCGCGGTCCCCACCGAGATCGCCAGCGCGTCGATCCCCGTCGCGCGCACATAGTCCGCCGCCTGTTCCGGCACCGTGTAATAGTTCTTCGCTCCGCCCGCCGCCAGCTCGGAGGCTTCCGGCGTATAGCCGAGCTCCGCCTCCAAAGAAGCGCCGAAGGCATGGGCGATCCGCGCCATGTTGGCGACCTTTGACACATTTTCCTCGAAAGAATCCTTCGAGCAGTCGTAGTTGATGGAGGTAAAGCCCCAGTCGAGCGCCTCGATGCAGGTCTCGAAGGTGTAGCCGTGATCGAAATGCAGGGCCACCGGGACCGAGGCCTTCTCGGCCAGATTTACCGCGAACGAGGCAAATTCGTCCAGCGGACAGGATACAAGCTGCCGTTCCTCGATACCCAGAATGACCGGCGCGTCGAGCTCCTCCGCAGCCTTCACCACGCCCCGGGCCATCGTCCAGGACGTGACGTTAAAATGCCCCACCGCGTATTTCTGCTCCGCCGCGGGAATCAGCAGATCCGATAAGTTCGCAAGCATGGAAGTCTCCTCCTGTCGTGATCGGGCGGAGCCGGCCAGAGCCGGCCCCGTTCGTTTTTATTCGGGCCCGCTGCGCACAGCGCCTTCTGTCTCCCGGAGGGAATTCCCCGCCCGGAGTAAGCGCCTGTCAGTGATGGAACAGGCGGATGCCGGTAAAGGCCATCGCCATGCCGTACTGGTCGCAGCAGTCGATCACCGCGTCGTCGCGGACGGATCCGCCGGGTTCCGCGATGTATTTTACACCGCTCTTCTTCGCGCGCTCGATATTGTCAGAGAACGGGAAGAACGCGTCGGAACCGAGGGATACGCCGTCCTGCCGGTCGAGCCAGGCCCGCTTTTCCTCTTCGGTGAAGACGTCCGGGCGGACCTTGAAGAGCTTCTGCCAGGCGCCGTCCCGCAGCACGTCCATGTACTCATTTCCGATGTAGACGTCGATGGCATTGTCGCGGTCCGCGCGGCGGATGCCGTCCACGAACGGCAGCTCCAGTACCTTCGGGCACTGGCGGAGCAGCCAGTTGTCGGCCTTATTTCCCGCGAGACGCACGCAGTGCACGCGGCTCTGCTGGCCCGCGCCGACGCCGATGGCCTGCCCGTCCTTGGCGTAGCAGACGGAGTTGGACTGGGTGTATTTCAGGGTGATCAGGGAAATGACCAGATCCCGCTTCGCCTCGTCCGGGATGTCCTTGTTCTTCGTCACCACATTTGCCAGGATGTCGTTATTGATCTCCAGCTCGTTCCGGCCCTGCTCGAAGGTGATGCCGAAGACGTCCTTGTGCTCCAGCGGCTCAGGCACGTAATCCGGATCGATCTCGATGACCGTGTAATTGCCGTTCTTCTTCTCCTTCAGGATCGCCAGCGCCTCGTCGGTGTAGCCCGGCGCGATCACGCCGTCGGAGACCTCCCGCTTGATGATGCGGGCCGTATCCGCGTCGCAGGTGTCGCTCAGGGAAATAAAATCGCCGAAGGAGCTCATGCGGTCCGCGCCTCTCGCGCGCGCATAGGCGGAGGCCAGCGGGCTTAAATCTCCCATATCGTCGACGAAATAGATCTTCTTCATCACGTCAGACAGCGGGGCCGCCACAGCCGCTCCGGCCGGGGAGACGTGCTTGAAGGAAGTCGCGGAGGGAAGGCCGGTGGCTTTCTTCAGGTCCCGGACCAGCTGCCAGCCGTTCAGGGCGTCCATGAAGTTGATATAGCCGGGGCGTCCGTTGCGGACGATGATCGGCAGGTCTCTTCCGTCGCTCACGAAGATGCGGGAAGGCTTCTGATTGGGGTTGCAGCCGTACTTCAGTTCCAGATCTTTCATAGTCTTACTCCTCGTCTGTGCTGAAAAACCGCGTAGAAAGGCGGCGTTTACTGGTTCTTGTTGATGATGCGGGTGTCGGCCTTTCCGGTCGCGAGGTCAATGAAACGCACGAACAGCGAGACCTTGTTGTCGTTGTTCAGGCTCTCCCACAGAAGTTTCGTGAACGCTCCGATCTCATTGGGGATCCCCACGCGCACAGGTTCGCCCTCGAAGCTCGGGAGCGGATTTCCGTCGCCCACGTAGGTGCTGATAAAGCGGCCTTCGCCCGGAAGGACCGGGTCATAGGCGAAGGTGTAGCGGTCGGTAGCGGCCGGATCGCCGTCCACGCTCTTTAAAATGGAGATCTGCGTGTGAAGCGTCCCGTCCTTTACTTCCACAAGTCCCGAGATGCGGGGCGTGTAGTTGGGGCCGTCCGGCTCGAAGGTGCGGCTGCGCAGCGCCTGCTCGAAGGTGAGGCCTGACGCCAGTCCGTCATAGGCGGTATCGGTCTGATCCCCGTTCGTCACGATGGTGAGCCCGTCCAGCACGCGCACCGGCGCGTAGATGATGAGGCTCGGATCCTCCATCTTCGACTCGTCGAAGGCCTGTGTCCGGATCCCGTCTCCGTCCGTCACGAAGACGCGGTTGCGGGAATTCGCGCTCCTGCCCATGATGAAATAGGCGATGACGGCCGAAGCGCCGTCCTCCGAGCGGCCCAGTACGATGCCGCGTCCGGGGTAGCTGTTGCCCCTCAGGATCGCGGAAATGTCCTGTTTCTTCATAATGTCTCCTCCTTTGCTAAAAAACGGGCCGCGCATAGCTGTGCGGTCCGCATGGTTTCCGGGCGTCAATATAAAAACACTTTTCTCGGGTTGCGCATCTTCAGGTCGGAGAGCATCTCCTCATTCAGCTCCAGAAGGACCTTCATACGGGTCCCGTTGCTGGAAAGGACCGCAGCATACACCTTCGCCGACGGATCGAGCGAGGTATAGTCCACCGTCTTCCAGGAGGCGTCGTAGCTGTCCAGTTCATGCGAGTTCACAGGGGCAATGCATTCTACATTGCGCAGATCATAGGAAGCCAGATGCTTCCGGCTGGAGCGGGCATAGACCGCGTCCACATCCAGCTCGCCGTTCACGTAGGCATACTCGTACTCCACGCTGAGCCTGGGCAGAAGAAAATAATCCGCGGCAATCGCCCCCACGAGAAGGACCATCAGTATCGGATACCCAAACGTCATCACAGCCACGACCGCCGTCACGGCGATCAGAAGGCACCGGATCAGGATATCCTGCGCCCGGGTCTTTCTGGGGACCAGCAGCTCAATAAAAGAATCGTTCATAGATCGTGCTCCCTGTATTTTACGTATCGTTATTGTACCACAAAAAGGGGACGATTCCAACTGTTCCGAAGAAGAAATCCCCGCGCACAGACCGCGCGCCGGAAAGCCCTCACGAAGAAAAACCGCAGGCAGATTTCCTGCCTGCGGAGCAAATGCATTTTTTCTTTGACCGTCTTCCGGAAGGAACGGGCTTACATGCCCATGCCCATTCCGCCTGCGCCGCCGGCCGGCATTGCCGGTTCCTTCTCCTTGATAATGGAGACAGCGGACTCGGTGGTCAGCAGGGTGGCGGCGACGGAATTCGCGTTCTGCAGCGCGGAGCGTGTGACCTTCACCGGATCGAGGATGCCCGCCTCGATCATATCGACGTACTCGTCCGTCAGCGCGTTGTAGCCGATGCCGTCCTTCGATTCCTTGATCTTGTTGACGATGACGGCGCCTTCCTGGCCGGCGTTGACCGCGATGCGGTACAGCGGAGCTTCCAGGGCCTTCTTTACGATCTGGGCACCGGTCTTCTCGTCGCCTGCAAGGGACCCGATCACGGTATCAAGGGCTTCCGCCGCATGGACGTAGGAGGAGCCGCCGCCGGGGATGATGCCTTCCTCGACCGCTGCGCGGGTCGCGTTGAGGGCGTCTTCCATGCGGTATTTCTTGTCCTTCATCTCGGTCTCGGTCGGAGCGCCGACACGGATCACCGCGACGCCGCCTGCCAGCTTCGCCAGTCTCTCCTGAAGCTTCTCGCGGTCGAAGTCGGACTTCGTCTCTTTGATCTGAGCCTTGATCTGCGCGACGCGGTCGCCGATCTCGTCCTTGCTGCCCTCGCCGTCGACGATAACGGTGTTCTCCTTGGTGACCTTGACGGACTTCGCGCGGCCCAGATGCTCGACCGTGACGTCCTTCAGCTCCAGGCCGATCTCGTCAGAGACGACCGTGCCGCCGGTCAGGATCGCGATATCCTTCAGCATATCTTTTCTTCTGTCGCCGTAGCCCGGGGACTTCACCGCGACCACGTTGAAGGTGCCGCGGAGCTTGTTGACGATCAGGGTGGTCAGAGCCTCGCCCTCGACGTCCTCGGCGATGATCAGGAGCTGCGCGCCCATCTTGACGACCTGCTCGAGGACCGGCAGAAGATCCTGGATGTTGCTGACCTTCTTGTCCACGATGAGGATATACGGCTCGTCGAGGCGGGCTTCCATCTTCTCCATATCCGTGCACATGTAAGCGGAAATATAGCCGCGGTCGAACTGCATGCCCTCGACCAGATCCAGCTCGGTCTTCATGGTCTTGGACTCTTCGATGGTGATGACGCCGTCCTTGCTGACCTTCTCCATCGCATCCGCGACCATCTCGCCGACTTCCTCGTCACCGGAGGAGACCGCCGCCACGCGGGTGATCTGGTCCTTGCCCTCGACCGGCTTGCTCATCTTGACCAGCGCGTCCACAGCCGCATCGGTGGCCTTCTGCATGCCCTTCTTCAGGATGATCGGATTGGCGCCTGCCGCCAGGTTCCGCATGCCTTCATGCACCATGGCCTG
>ONST01000044.1 GCA_900320575.1 uncultured Eubacteriales bacterium | reverse complement strand
TCTCCGGCTTTATCGCTCAAAAAGGCTGCCGCCGGTGATCGGTGGCAGCCTTTAGGCTTGCGTTGTGTTTTTGCTGATTAAACTTACTCTGCGTCCTGCTTAACGATCTCACGCTTGTTGTAGGATCCGCAGGCCTTGCAGACTCTGTGCGGCATCATCAGTGCGCCGCATCTGCTGCACTTGACAAGAGTCGGAGCGCTCATCTTCCAGTGCGCTCTTGTTTTATCTCTTCTCGCAGAGCTATGTTTGTTCTTCGGACAAATCGACATCGGTAACACCTCCTTAACGCACGCATATGATTATACAGGCGCAAGGGGCACTTTGTCAACCTGTATTTTCATTTCCAAAGGACTTTTTTCCGGGCTTTTTCCGCCTTCCGGACGCCGGCAGGTTCAGGCCAGGCGCACGGTCTCGCGGGCGATCGCCAGCTCTTCGTTCGTCGGGATGACGAAGACGCGGATCTTCGAATCAGGAGCGGAGATCTCCACGTTCTGGCCGCGGACCTTGTTCTTCTCCGGATCGATCTTCACGCCCGCGAATTCCAGTTTCGCGCAGATATCCGCGCGCATCTGGGCGTCATTCTCGCCGATGCCGGCGGTGAAGGCGATGGCGTCCGCGCCGTTCATAGCTGCCAGATAGCCGCCGACGGTCTTCACGACCTTGTGACGGAAGGCCGCCAGGGCCAGAGCGGCCTTTTCGTTGCCGTTCTTCTCGCCTTCGGTCAGGTCGCGGAAATCGCTGGACAGACCGCCGGACAGGGCCAGCACGCCGGACTTCTTGTTGAGGATGGTCAGCATCTCATCCACGGAGATCCCTTCGTGATCGCAGATGAACTGAACGACAGCCGGGTCCACATCGCCGGAACGGGTCCCCATAATGAGACCCTCAAGCGGGGTCAGTCCCATAGAGGTGTCGACGCACTTTCCGTCGACGGATGCGCTGATGGAGGAACCGTTGCCCATGTGGCAGACGATGACTCTGCGCTGTCCTTCCGGAAGATTTGCGAATCGGATGGTCTCGCGGGATACGAACATGTGGCTGGTGCCGTGGAAGCCGTATCTGCGGATCTTGTATTTCTCGTAGTACTCCTCGGGGATCGCGTAGCGGTAGGCGAAGGGCTCCATGCCCATGCCGAAAGCGGTGTCGAAGACAGCCACGTTCGGGACGCCCGGCATGCTGGCTTCGCAGGCCTCGATGCCCATGAGGTTCGCCGGATTGTGCAGCGGTCCCAGGTCGAAGCACTCGCGGATGACACGCTTCACGTCGTCATTGACCTTAATGGACTCGGTGTAGACCGCGCCGCCGTGCAGGACACGGTGTCCGATCGCGTCGATCTCGCTGACATTTTTCAGGACGCCGTGCTCCGGATCCACCAGGGCCGCAAGGACCATCTCCATGGCGGTATTGTGGGTGGGCATAGGCTTCTCCTGAACGAAATCCTCTTTGCCCGGGACCTTGTGGGTCAGTCTGGAGCCCTCGATGCCGATCCGCTCGCAGAGGCCTTTTGCCTTGACGGACTCATCTTCCATATCGATGAGCTGATACTTGAGGGAAGAACTTCCTGCGTTGATAACCAGAACTTTCATCTTTTTGCTACTCTCCTTCATTAGATTCTGTATCATTTCCGGCGGAAGGCAGCGCCTGTCTTCCGCCGTTGAAATTCCGTTTGCTGTCAGACCGGTTATTTCGCCATCGCCTGCGCCTGTACCGCAGTCATCGCCACGACGCCGACGATATCGTCCGCATAGCAGCCTCTGGACAGATCGTTGACCGGCATGGACAGGCCCTGCAGCACCGGGCCGTAGGCGTTGGCCTTCGCCAGTCTCTGCACCAGCTTGTATCCGATATTGCCCGCTTCCAGGCTCGGGAAAACGAGGGTGTTGGCCTTGCCTGCGACCGGGCTGCCCGGGGCCTTCAGTGCGCCGACGGACTCCACGAGCGCCGCGTCAAGCTGCAGCTCGCCGTCGAGGGCGATCTCCGGATACCGCTCCTTCGCGATCCGGACCGCCTCCTGGACCTTCGTGACGTCGTCGGACTTGGCGCTTCCCATCGTGGAGAAGGAAAGCAGGGCCACCTTCGGCTCCGCGCCGACGAAGCTGCGGAAGGATTCCGCGGAAACGGCGGCGATCTCCGCCATCTTCTCGGCGTCGATCTGCGGGTTGACCGCGCAGTCGGCAAACACGAACAGGCCGTTCTCGCCGAGCGTGCAGTCCGGGACCTCCATCAGGAAGAAACCGGATACAGAGTGGATCCCGGGGCGGGTCTTCAGCAGCTGGAGCGCCGGACGAATGGTATTGCCCGTGGAATGGCAGGCTCCGGAGACCACGCCGTCGGCATCCCCGCACTTGCACATCAGGCAGGCATAATACATGTAATCCTTTTCCATCTGCTCCTGCGCCATCTCGGCGGTAACGCCCTTCTTTGCGCGGAGTTCCACGAACTTGTCGATATATTTCTGCTTGTTGGGATCGTTGAACGGATCGACGAAGGAAATGCCGGTCAGGTCATAGCCCGCACCGTTCTTCTCGATCTCTTCCGGCGTTCCGATGATCACGATATCCGCGATGCCTTCCTTCACGATCTTCACAGCCGCCTCGTAGGTCCGCTGATCCATGGACTCCGGAAGAACGATCTTTTTCCGGTCATTTCTTGCAGCTTCCTTGAGAGAATCAATAAAACTCATGTCTGGGATCTCCTTTCTGATTTGCCGGCATTCGGACTAAAGGGCATCCTGTGACCGGACAGGTGAAATTGCGGCGGCAGGGTCGGTTAACGCCTATGCCCGCACTACTTTCAGTATACACCAATGCACGGGCCAAAGGAAGGGATTTTTCCGCAAAACCGCCTACGCTTTCACGATTTTCCTGGAATATTCCCCGATGAACGGCGCTCCGCTCCGCAGGCAGCGGACCGACGTGTAGAGATGCGAGACCCGCAGTTCCTCTTCCAGAAGGAGCCGTTCTTTTCCGGACAGCCGCTCCGCCTCCCGTGACAGATTCATCAGCACCGGATAGGTGCTGTTCTCCCGGATCCGCCCGGGCAGTTCCTCCGCCTCTTTCCGGAAGCCGAGCACCTGCGTGCAGTACGCGCCGGTCAGGCCGTCGTCCTTCCGGAAACCCAGGATCAGATGAAGAAAGGCCCGGCAGACCGCGGTCCTCGTAAGATTCCGGGACGCAAGAAGGTCCGCGAAGCCGGAAAAGCCCCTGCAGAATACGCGGTTCCGGAACATGGCATTCGCCAGCTCCTCCGTCACGCCCTCAAAGGCCGCCAGTTCTTCGGCACATTCCGCCCGCCAGAGCCGGTCCAGGAGAATCAAAGACCAGTCGTCCGCCTCCGCTGTCCCGTAAGCGGCGGTCTCCTGAAGGAGCGGAGGAAGACAGGCCTCCGGCACGGTCTCCCGGATCTGAGGACTGTCCGGCTCTTCTTTCAGGAGTCTCCGCAGCGCCCCTGCAGAGGCATAGACCCCGGACGGTGATGGGCGGTGATGGCCGGCGCCTTCGCGCGCGGCTGTCGCCGGCTGCATGGTCGAGCCGGTCCGGCGCAGTGCCTTCAGATATTCGACTGCCAGGATATTGTTGGGCTGACGCAGAAGCGAACGGTACTCCGGAAGCGCTTCCGCTCGCGCCTTCGGAAAGGACAGGCCCTTCTTCAGGCCTTCGCGCAGCCGTTCCCGGTAATCCTCCTCTTCCGCACCGATCCGGTCGGCGGCGCCTGTAAGGAGCTCCAGATCCCCGCACTCGCTGCCGAAGACCAGCAGATCGACGCAGTGCAGGCGGTCCAGCATATCCACCGCGCGGAAGGCAAAGGATTCCGCGGAGGACGTGGCGTAGCGGCTCGGATAGGCCAGGACGAGATCCGCCCCGCCGAGAAGGGCGCACTTCGCGCGCACATGACGGTCCGCCGCAGCCGGTCCGCCCCGCTGCACGAAATCCCCGCTCATGAGGACGATCACCCGGTCCGCGCCCAGTTCCTCCTTCGCCTTCCGGATCAGCAGGGCGTGTCCGTTATGGAAGGGGTTGAATTCTGCGATAATCGCTGCTGTTTTCATCTGCTCTTCCCGTGAGAAAAGAAAAATACGGATCGCTCCGTATTTTCCGTACGTTCAGTTCTTAAAGCTGTGCACCGGAGCGGGGATCCTCCCTCCGCGGCTGACGAACCGGCTGCAGTCGAAGGAGTTGACCGGCATGATCGGGGCGTGCCCCAGAAGTCCGCCGAATTCCACGCTGTCTCCCACATCTTTGCCGATCGCGGGGATCAGACGCACGGCCGTCGTTTTCTGATTGATCATGCCGATCGCCATCTCGTCCGCGATGATCCCGGAAATGGTCGCGGCAGAGGTCTTCCCCGGCACCGCGATCATATCGAGCCCTACCGAGCAGACACAGGTCATGGCCTCCAGCTTCTCCAGTGTCAGCGCGCCGGCCTCCACCGCCTCGATCATTCCCTGATCCTCGCTGACCGGAATGAACGCGCCGGAGAGGCCCCCGACGAACGAGGACGCCATAAGTCCGCCCTTCTTCACCTGGTCGTTGAGGAGCGCCAGCGCGGCCGTCGTCCCGGGCGCGCCCGGATGCTCGACGCCGATCTCCTTAAGGATATCCGCCACCGAATCGCCGACTGCCGGCGTTGGAGCAAGAGACAGATCCAGGATCCCGAAGGGCACCTGCAGCCGCTCCGAGGCTTCCAGCGCGACGAGCTGGCCCACGCGGGTGATCTTGAAGGCGGTCTTCTTGATAGTCTCGCACAGCTGCTCGAAATTCTGCCCGCGGCAGCTCTTCAGCGCTTCGCGGACCACGCCGGGTCCGGAGACGCCGACGTGGATCACGGTATCCGGCTCCGTCAGCCCGTGAAAGGCTCCCGCCATGAAGGGATTGTCCTCCACTGCGTTGCAGAAGACCACCAGCTTCGCGCAGCCGATGCCGTCCTGCGCGGCGGTGCGCTCCGCCGCGGCGCGGATCACCAGGCCCATTTTCCGGACCGCATCCATATTGATGCCGCCCTTTGTGGTGCCGACCGCGACCGAACTGCAGACCCTTTCCGTGACCGCCAGGGCCTCCGGGATGGAATCCATCAGCAGATCATCCGCGCGGGAGATGCCGTTCGCCACCAGCGCGCTGTAGCCTCCGATGAAATTGACGCCGACCTCCTTCGCACAGGCGTCGAGGGTGCGGGCGATCTCCACGAAATCCTCCGGCGTCCGGCAGGCAGAGGCGCCGACGATCGAGACCGGCGTCACAGAAATGCGCTTGTTGACGATCGGAATGCCGTATTCCCGCTCAATGATCTCCCCGGTCTCCACCAGCTTTCCGGCCGCCTGCGTGATCCGCGCCCGGATCTTCTCATTGAGCCGGCCCGGATCGGAATCGATGCAGTCCATGAGGCTGATGCCCATGGTGATGGTCCGCACGTCCAGATGCTCCTGGTCGATCATTTTGTTGGTTTCATTGACTTCAAAAATATTGACCATGGCCGCCTCCGTTCAGATCCGGTGCATTTTCTGGAAGATCTCCTCGAGCTGCACGTGGATCACGACGCCGATCTCCTCTCCCAGCGCAGCCAGCGCCTCCTGGATCTCGCCCACAGGAGCCTCCGAAGCGGAAATATCGGCGATCATCATCATATTGAAATAACTGTCGACGATAGTCTGCGAGATGTCCAGAATATTGACATGGTGCTCCGCCAGATAGGTGCAGACCTTCGCGATGATGCCGACCGTGTCCTGGCCGACGACTGTAATAATGACTTTCTGCATCGTTCTCCTCCTTAAAATGCGCTTCTTCTCAGAACAGGACCGGCTCGCTGCGCTGATCCCGGTGTGCGATGGAAATGGCGAAATCCGAAGCGAGGTACGGATTGTCGCCCATGGTGACCTCGGAGGCGACCGTCTCATAGGCCAGCGCCTCGTAATTGTTCTCCTGGCTTAAGTGCCCCAGGAACACGGCCTTCATCTGATCGTGCAGCAGCCCGCACAGAAGCTGTCCGCAGGACTCGTTGGAAAGGTGCCCCTGATCTCCCATGATCCGTTTCTTCAGATAATACGGGTAGCGTCCGGCCTGCAGCATGCGCAGGTCGTGGTTGGACTCCAGAAGAAGCACGTCCAGCTCCTTCAGGTTCTCCTTGATA